>JADYYC010000213.1 GCA_020853835.1 Anaerolineales bacterium | reverse complement strand
GAAACGTCAGGTTATCCAGCGCCGGACGCCCGTTGTAGCGGACGCTCAGCCTGTATACGTCCAGAACCGGCTGGTCCTCTTGATGTTGAGTGCGCGGGGACAATCTACCTCCTCGAAACCTCTCTCCGGGCGGGAGTTATTTCAACGCGTCCACAATCGCCTGGACGTCGTATCGCATGAAATTCAGATAAGTGTCCGCCCCGCTGCCGGGCGCGCCGAGCGAGCCGGTGTAGAGGCGCACCAGCTTTGCGCCGGTGTCGTTTGCGATCTGCTGCGCCAGGGCCGGGTTGACCGTAGTGCCTACAAACACCACCGGTATGCCCAGGCTGCGGATGGCATCCTCGATCTGCGCCAGTTCCTGGGCGGAGGGCGAGGCGTTGCTGCTCAAGGAGGCCACGATCAGGCCCACCTGCTCGAAACCATAGCGCCGGGCAAAATAGCCAAAGGAGGCATGGTCGCTGACCAGCTTGCGCCGCTCGGGCGGCAGATTGCCCGTCTCGGTGCGGATCCACGCGTCCAAAGTTTCCAGCTCGGCCAGATAGCTCTCCGCGTTCGAGCGGAAGGCGTCTGCGTAAGCCGGGCTAGCTTCCGCCAGGGCTGCCTGGATATTTTTTACCCACACCATGACGTTGTTGGGGTCCATCCAGGTGTGCGGGTCGCCGAGCATGTGTTCGTCATCATCTCCACCTGCGTGACCCGCTCCGGCTTCGAACTGGGCAGGGTTGAAATCCAGCACCTCGATCCCGTCAGACACCTGGACGATTCGCCCCTTTACATTCGCTTTTAGAACAGGCTCGAGGCTTTCTTCCAGGCCCAGCCCGTTGATAAAGACGACCGCGGCCTGGCTGAGGGCGGCGATGTCCTGCGGGCGCGGCTCGAAGGTGTGCGGGTCCGCCCCGACCGGCGTCAACACGGTCAGTAGGATGTCATCTCCGCCGACCTGCTTCACCACATCTCCGACGATGGTCGTCGATGCGACGACCTGCAAACGGTCGTCTTTGCTCGCCGGCGGCGCGGCGCCGCACGCGGCGAGGAATACCGCGATCAAGATGGCGGCCAGCGTGCGCCTCACATCAAACAACCCCGCCTCCGAATTTGAAAATGAAAATCGTTATCAAAATCACCTCAAAAAAACAACCCAATCAGTTCTCGTTCGTCCGGCACTCCCGGCAGATCCCGAAAAGCTGCAGCCAGTGTTCGCAGACGCGATAGCCGTGCCGCTCCCCCACCTGGCTGAAGAACCCTTCCATCTGCTCGCCTTCGAAGTATTCCGCTCGCCCGCACTCGAGGCAGATGATCAGGTGCTGGTGTCCTTCCGCCAGGGCTAGATAGGCGTTACAGCCGCTGAGTTGGTGCACGCGCTGGATGAGCTTCAACTCTTCAAGTTTCTCCAGGGTGCGGTAGACCGTGACCAGCCCCAGGGCCGGGTAGCGGCTGCGCGCCTGTTCAAAGACCTGCATTGGCGAGAGAGCGCGCTGGCTGCGCGCCACCGTTTGCACCACCGCCCGGCGCGCATTGGTCAACCTGTAACCATTTGACTGGAGCTGTTCGAGCCAGCTCTCGACCACGCTCAATCCCACCGCCTGTTGAAAAACGTTTTCAATAATTATGCTACGCAGGGCTCCGATTGTCAAGCCGCTGCGCCCGTCCGGAGCGCCTCCAGGATCCGCTCCGGCGTCGCCGGCAGACGGCGGACGCGTCGGTCAATCGCCCTGGACACGGCGTTGATCAGCGCGGCCGCAGTCGGCAGAAGCGCCGCCTCGCCCAGGCCCTTTGCGCCCAGCGGGCCGTGGTAGCTTGGCACTTCGATCAGATAGATCTGTAATTCGGGCATCACGTCGACCAGGGGCAGGATGTAGTCGCTAAAACCGGTCGTCGCCCCAGGGATGTACTCCTCGCTGAACGCCCCGCCGATCCCCATCACGATCGATCCCTGGATCTGGCCGACCGCCCCCAGGCGATTGACCACCTTCCCAACGTCGTGCGCGGCAGCGATGCGCCGCACCTGGACGATCCCGGTCTCGGTATCCACGACCACCTGGGCCGCCTGCGCCCCGGTAACAAACAGCGGGACGTACTCGGGACGGGTCGTCTCGGGAAACTGCGGGTTGAGGTCGAGGAATCCAGCCACCCTGCGCCTCTTCCCCAACAGGTCGAATTCAGCCGCGACCTCCTGCAGGGAGGCGCGGCGCGCCGGGTCGCCAACCACCGAAATGCCGCCCTCATCGAGCTGAAGATGCTGCGGGTCGTGATCCAGCATTTCGCTCGCGGCGGCGAACATCTCACGCTTGAGGTTCTCGACCGCCACACAGACCGCCCCGCCGGTGAAATAAGTCGCCCGCGAGGCGCCCTGGACGCCGCTGTCGGGCGCCAGGCCTGTATCAGCGTTGACCAGCCGCACGAGCGAGCGCGGCAGGTTCATGGTCTCGGCTGCGAGCTGAACCATGACCGTTTCGATCCCCTGACCATAATCGGGGGCTGAGCAATAGACGATAACTGTGCCTTCGCGCGCCAGCTCGGCGTGCGCCTCGACGCGCAGCGAGCCCGATTTTCCAAAGCGGTACCACATCCCAGCCAGGCCAACCCCCATCCTCAAAGACGACGCCTGCGCGCGGTCGTTAAAGTCATCCATCTCGGCATTGAACGCCTCATAGCTCGGACGGATGGCCTGCAGCACCACGTCATATCCGAGCGATTCCCCCACAGGATAGCCCAGGAAAGAGATTTGATCCTGCTGCAACAGGTTCTGCTCGCGCAGATCCAGCGGATCCATCCCAAGCTGCTGCGCCAGTTCATCCAGCGTGCACTCCAGGGCGAAGGTGCTCTGGGTTGTTCCAAAACCCCGGAACTGGCCGCTTTTGGGCCCGTTGGTATAGACCGAGCGCGCCAGCGCATCCACGGCTTGCCAGGCGTAGGCCCCGCCGCTGGCCGTGATGGCGTAATTGGGGATGTAGTAGCCGGCGCTGTCATATCCGCCCGTGTTTGCCACCACCCGGACCTGGATACCGGTGAACTTACCGCTGCTTGTCGCGCCGATTTTGAAGTGCATCTGATAAGGGTGGCGTTTTGGCGTGGCGTCGAAGACCTCGCGGCGCGAATAGCTCAACCGCACCGGTTTTCCGGTCAGAAAGGCCATCAAACCCACCGCGACGAGCGGCCAGGGGTCCTGCCGGCTCCCAAACGAGCCGCCGGTGGGAGGCACGATCACGCGCACTTGAGAGGGGTCGATCCCAAGGACCGGGGCAATATAGCCGCACTGCCAGTGCGGCTCGTGCGTCCCGCCGATCACGGTAACGCCCCCATTTTCGTTTGGATATCCCAAAGTCGCCTCACGCTCCACGGCGCTATGTTCCAGATAGCCGGTGTAGTACTCCGTCTCGACCACGACCTGTGACTGCTCGAACGCGGCTTCCAGATCGCCGCGCGCCAGCGTAAAAGTGTTGAGCAAATTGCCTTGCGGGTATATCTCCGGCGCTTCGGGTTGGAGCGCTTCATCAGCCGAAAACGTATGGGGCAGGATCTCGTATGTCGCCTGGATGGCGGCGGCGGCGCGTTGAGCGGCCTCGCGCGAGGCCGCGGCGATCAGGGCAATCGGAGCGCCGCGGTGCTTCAGCGTACCCCCGACGGGGGTGAGGAGCGGTTCGTTTTGGCTGTAATCCCCCAGCCCGTTCTCGCCGGGGATGTCCGCGGCGGTGATCACGCGCGCCACACCCGGCAGGCTGGCTGCGGGCGAGGTATCCAGGCTGAGCAGGCGGGCATGATGGTGCGGGCTGCGCAAAACATGCCCATAGAGCATCTCTGGCAAGCGCATGTCCTCAACAAAGCGCGTCTCGCCGGTCACTTTATGGCGCGAGTCGATCCGCAGGTCGCTGCTGCCGACCGGGGCGCGGGCAGCCAGGTCAGATTCTGATGTGATGCTTCGCTGGTTCACGTT
>JADYYC010000212.1 GCA_020853835.1 Anaerolineales bacterium | reverse complement strand
GCGCTGCGGGAGCCTCGGTGGCTGCCGGGGGCGGAGCAGTCGTCGGCTTTGCCGGCGCCGCCGGCGCGCACGCCGCAAGCGTCATGCTGGCGATGATCAGCAATGATAGAAAAACGAACAGCTTCTTCATGATCTTTTCTTTCCTCCGTTTCATTATTCGAGATAGGTTCCAATGGCCGAGCTGTTTGGACACAAGTACGAATAAACTTTTGTTAGACACCTCCTTATTTTGTCTCTTCCGCCTGCCGTTTCAACTTCTGGCATAGAACGGGCTATTTTTGTCTGGACTTCAGCGCATTATCCATCAGCACTGCCAGGATGATAACCAGCCCTTTGACCAGGATTTGCACATGGTATTGGGCCCCCAGCAGCGACATGCCGTTGTTGAGGGTAGCCATAATCAGGCAGCCCGCGAGCGTTCCCCATATCGAACCGACCCCTCCTGAGATCGCGGTTCCACCCAGGATGACGCCCGAAATGCAGTCCAGCGCCAGGGTGGATCCTACGTCCGGCAGCCCAGAATTCATCAGCGCGGCGAGGATCAGTCCCGAAATGAAGGCGTATCCACCATTCATCGTGTAGGTCACGATCTTGACCAGATCCAGGTCGATGCCAGCTACTCTGGCTGCCTCCGGGTTGCCGCCAATGCTGCGCACGTAGAAACCGAACTTGGTCTGGGTGAAGAGGAACCAGGATATCAACAACACGATCAGCGATATGATGACTGGTGTGGGGATGAGGTTAAACAGCGTGCCGTTACCGAAAATGGTTACAAATTTATCGATCACGATGGGAACCGGTTTGCCCGCCGTGAGCGTGAGGGCAAGACCCCGGTACATAAACATTGTAGCCAGGGTGACAAGAAACGGTTCGATCTTCCCCTTAACAGAGACGACCCCGTTGAAGAAGCCGAGCAGCAGCGCGGCGACCATCACAATGAGCAAGGCCGGGATCGCCTGCATAAATTCGCCCCGCACGAGCATCGCAAAACCGACGCCCACAACCGCGGCGATCGAACCTACGGAGAGGTCCAGCCCCGCCAGGGTGATGACGAACGTCATCCCCAAACCCGCAATAAGCACATAGCTCATATTCTTCAGAATCGAAAGCAGGTTCATGGGACGGATGAACACCGGCTTTAGAAAGGTAAATACGATCACGAGCGCGAGCAAGATCAAGATCGTACGATACCGGATAATGAGTTTCCAGATCGTTAATTTAGCGGACGTTTGCGCAGTTTTGGCTTGTGCTTGGATCATTTTTTATTCCAATCCAGTTGATGTGTGGGATGGCTCCTGGTTTTTTTGGGTAGCCAGGCTCATGATCAACTCTTGTGTTGCATCGTTTTTCGATACAATCCCCTTCATCCGCCCATCTTGCATCACGAGTATCCTGTCTGCGACGCTGATGAGCTCGGGCAGCTCGGATGAAACCATCACGATCGCAGCGCCTTTTGCAGCAAGCTCGCCCATGATCGAATAGATCTCCGTCTTTGCACCGATGTCAATGCCCCGGGTAGGCTCGTCAAAGATGATGACCTGCGGAGCAAAGTCCAGCCATTTAGCCAGCGCTACTTTCTGCTGGTTACCGCCAGAGAGCGAGTTCACAATTTGCTCGATGCTGCTGACCCTTATGTTGAGCGTTTTCCGGTGGGTCTCGGCAACCGCTTTGAGCTTTGCCCAGTTCAGGTAGCCTTTTCTGTTTGCCTGCTGAGCGTTGACCAGATTGATATTCTCATATACCGGAAGACAAAGCACCAACCCCGACTTCTTTCGATCCTCAGTGACAAACGCGATCCGGCGTTTAATCGCCTGGCGCGGGCTCGTTGGGTGATATTTTTTGCCGTTTAGAAACATCTTCCCATCGGTTATGGGTCGCATTCCAAAAAGCGTTTCCAACGTCTCGGTTCGTCTTGAACCAATCAGCCCGCCGATGCCAAAAATTTCGCCCTTGTGCACATCGAAGGTGATCCCTTTGATAAGCTCGCCGCTGGTCAGGTTCTCCACCCTCAGCACGACGTCTCCGATTGGAACCTCTCGCTTGGGATACACGTTCTTCAGTTCGCGCCCGACCATCATCTTGATCAGGTCTTGTTCGGTCACTTCCGCGTTGTTGACCGTCCCCACCAGCTCTCCATCTCGCAGAACCGTGATCCGGTCCGCGATGCCGCCGATTTCGTGCAGCCGGTGCGAGATATAAATAATCGCGACGCCGTTTTCTCTCAAGCCGCGGATGATGTCCATCAGCCGGTCGGCGTCCTTTTGAGATATGGATGAGGTCGGTTCGTCCATCAGGACGATTTTGGCTTGCGAAGTAACGGCTTTGGCGATTTCTACGACTTGCTGCTGAGCAATGGACAGGTCTCTGACAAGTGCGCTTGGATCGATCTCACGCTGGCCCAAATCTTCCAGAGCCTGAGCGGCGATAGCCTGGTATTCGCGCTTTCTTTGCATGAAACCTTTGAACTGGCTTTGCTTATCCAGGACGGTGTTTTCTGCCACAGTCATCGCGGGACAAAGCGTCAATTCCTGATAGATGGTATGGATGGATGCATCCATCGCGTCCTTGGGGTTTCGAAAAGTAACCGGCTTGCCGGAGACCAGCACCTCGCCGCCTTTGTCCGGCGGGTGATAGCCGCTTAATATCTTGATCAACGTGGACTTGCCGGCGCCGTTTTCGCCAAGCAGGACATGCACCTCGCCGCTCTTTACCCCCATACTGACGTTCTTGAGAGCTACAACCCCAGGGAACGTCTTGCTGATATGCTTCAGCTCGAGGACGTACTCATTCGAGCTCACTCATACCTCCTTCAGGATGGTTCCCATCCCAAGAGCATGGAACTTCGCCCCACTCACAGGGTATCCCATAAATCCTTCACAAGCTCGTGCTTCTCTTCTTTTTCACAGAAGCATCCTAGACGCCCCCGCTGTTCGAGGGGTACGATTCAAATTGCACCGGCGGGAGCAGCCGGTAAGCCTTGTGGTTGGGCCAGGTCTGCACAATGCGGAAGGCCTCGGCGTATTTACAGCCGCATTGAAACCCGCGCAGTTTACTCGTGACCGTCACGTACTCGAACCAGTCCTTAATCCCGAATTGTTTCTCCAGGAAGTCGCCGTGTTGGCTCTCGTGCTGGCGGAATGCCTCCAGCTTTTGTTCGAACTCCTCAGTGATATCGACATAATAATCCGGGGGCGCGACACGGGTCATCCCGGTTGTCTCGGCGCGAAACACGGTCGGGATGTGATCGATCGGCGGGTATTTCGTGCCGGGGATGTTGGAAACGCTGGCCCAGATCGCCGCTCTGTACGCCAGTTCTCCGACGTTCGAATGGTCATGAACATAATCGTCCCTGTCCAGCGTGATGATCACGTCCGGATTCGTGCGCCGGATCAGGTCGACGTATTCCTTCCAGGTCTGGTTATCCTGCCAGACTTCACCGTCCCTGTGTCCCATCATGATCAGTTCCGCGCCGATCACATCCGCGCCTCTCTGCGCCTCCACCGCGCGGATAGCTTCGATCTCCGGGCCGGTGTGAATCTTCGAGCCCACGTTGCCGGTAGCGGCGATTGCCATGTAAACCTTATGGCCTTCCTTGACGTAACGGATGAGCGTTCCAGCGCAAAAAACCTCGACATCGTCGGGATGAGCCGTAGCAGTTAAGACGGTCAGCTTCTTTGCCATATCTTTCAGCCTCCTTGACCGGCTGCCTCTCACCGCTCACCACACTGAGCTGGTGGAGGCAGCTGGTCAGATTTGTGTTGAGTCAGGTGCAGATACTGGCGCTCTCCTGGCCCTGGTGACCGGTCAGCGCGGTCCGAACTGGACCGGCGGGAGCAGCCGGTAAGGTTTATGGTTGGGCCAGGTCTGCACAACGCGGAAGGCCTCGGCATATTTGCAGCCGCATTGGAACCCGCGCATTTTGTTCAACACTTCGAGGTACTCGAACCAGTCCTTGACGCCAAACTGTTTCTCCAGGAAGTCGCCGTGCTGGCTCTCGTGTTGGCGGAATGCCTCCAGCTTCTGCTCGAACTCCTGAGAGATATCGACGTAATGATCGGGGGGAGCGACGCGGTAGGTGCCGATCGTCTCGAAATAGAACACGGTCGGGATGTGGTCGATGGGTGGGTATTCAGTGTCGGGGATGTTAGACACGCTGGCCCAGATCGCCGCCCGGTAAACCATCTCGCCTACGTTCGAATGGTCGTGCACGTAATCGTCGCGGTCGTGTGTGATGATCACATCTGGGTTGGTGCGCCGGATCAGGTCGATGTACTTCTTCCAGGTCTGGTTGTCCTGCCACACCTCGCCATCCAGAAAGCCCATCATGATCAGCTCTGCGCCGATGACATCCGCGCCACGCTGGGCTTCCACCGCGCGGATGGCTTCGATTTCAGGACCGGTGTGAATCTTCGAGCCTACGTTGCCGGTGGCGGCAATCGCCATGTAAACCTTGTGGCCTTCCTTGACGTAACGGATGAGCGTGCCTCCGCATTGAAGCTCGATATCATCTGGATGCGCCGAAGCGCATAATACGGTTAGTTTTTTCTCCATAGCTAGATCCTTTCTAATAGATACAAATGACTTGACCGGTTACTTTGAAACGCACAAAACTCTTCGATGGTCGCCTCCTGTCTACTTGAACACGCTCAGATTAGAGCGTATGGGTTTTCCAACGTGTTTCTCACCTCGTTCAAGAAGCTCGCGGCTGCCACACCGTCTATCAATCTGTGATCGGCGCAAATGGTCAGTTTCATCATCGGTTTCTCTACCATAGCCTGATCTACTTTCACATAGGTATCGACAATCGAGCCAACCGCCAGGATGGCTGATTCGGGGGGGTTAATGATGGCGGTAAACGATTCGATCCCATACATGCCCATGTTCGAGATGGTGAAGGTGCTGCCGCTCATCTCGGAAGGAGCGAGCTTGCGAGAACGGGCGCGCTCCAGAAGATCGCCAAGGGTGGAGAGCAATTGCTCGAGCGTCTTCGTCTGCGCCTCGCGCACCACCGGGACGACCAGGTAATCGTCGACGTTGGTGGCAATGCCCAGATTCACATCCTCCCAGACGATGATCTG
>JADYYC010000211.1 GCA_020853835.1 Anaerolineales bacterium | reverse complement strand
TAATCTTACGCAGAGAGGGTCAGCCCGCGCCAGTGGAGCTGCCCAACCGGGGCTTCGAGCTGGATCAATTCCCGCAGGGCTTTGGAGAATTTCTGGGGGTCGCCGGTGGTGTAAAACCACTCGCGCGGCGGGGTGGAAGGGGCGGGGCGGAGCGGCTCGCTGGAATTTTCGAGCATCCGCCGCGCCTGGCGCGCCACCGCCGGGGCGGGGTCGATCACACGCACCCCTGGCCCCGCGATCTGCTCGATGAGCGGGATCACGAAGGGGTAGTGGGTGCAGCCCAGCACAACCGTGTCCGCACCCTGGGCCAGCATCGGCTCGAGCGTCTGCGCCAGAATACGGCGGGTGTGCCGGCTTTTCAGACCGCCGTTTTCGATCTCGGCGACCAGCCCCGGGCAGGTATCCTGAAGCAGCGTCACCCCGTTGGCAAAGCGCTCGACGACCGAGGCGTAGAGCGCCCCCTGAAAGGTGGCGGGCGTGGCCAGCACCGCCACCACCCGGCTGGCGCTGTTCTCGGCGGCTGGTTTGACCGCCGGCTCCATGCCGACAAAGGGAATGGCTGGAAAGGTCGAACGCAGGCTGCTCAAGGCGGCGGCTGAGGCGGCGTTGCAGGCGACCACGACCAGGCGGGCGCCCTGATCGATCAGAAAGCGTGTGATGCCCTCGGAAAAGGCGCGCACTTCTTCGAGCGGACGCGGCCCGTAGGGCACGTGCGCCTGGTCGGCGATGTAGATCAGCGGCTGGCCGGGGAGTTCGGCGCGCAGCGCGCGCAGCACGGACAGCCCGCCCACGCCGGAGTCGAAGACGCCGATTGGCGAGTGGGTCGAGGAGGGGTTCATGCGCTCTGGCGCTGGCAGCAGGCTTCGACCAGGGAGCGAAACAGAGCCTGCATGGGCGGGTGGGCTTGCAGCCATTCGGGATGCCACTGCACTGCCACGCCAAAGGGGTGGTCGGGCAGCTCGCAGGCTTCGAGCACGCCGTCGGGGGCGAAGGCCGCCGGGCGCAGGGCGGGCGCCAGCCGCCGCACCGCCTGGTGGTGCTGGCTGTTGACCTGCAGGCTGGATTGTCCGAGAACTTCGCATAGTCGAGTATCTGGTTCGACTTGCACCGGATGCGCCAGGCGGTCGCGCGGCCATTCGTCGGGCGACTGGTGGCGCAGCGAATCGGGGCGCTGATCGAGGATGTCTTCAAACAGGCTGCCGCCCAGCCCCACGTTGATGATCTGCATCCCGCGGCAGATGCCCAGGAACGGCGTACCTGAGTCGACCAGGCGCTGGAGCAGGAATAGCTCGGTCTGATCGCGATCGGGATCGACGTTTTCAACCAGCGGGTGCGGCTGGCTGCCGTAGCGTTCGGGCTGGATGTCGCCGCCGCCCGAAAAAATCACCCCGTCCAGCCTGCCAAGCAGGCCTTCCAGGGAGGCGGTGGACAGCCCCGGCGGGATCAGGCAGGGTTGTGCGCCGGCGCCTTCGAGCGCCGTGACATAGGCTTCGTTGAGGCAGATTTGCGCATAGCCCTGACGATTGCGGGTGCGATAGGTTGTGATACCGATGAGCGGGGACTTCATGCGATGGCCCTCCGTGTGGAGCAACCGAAAAGGGCGCAGGACAATGGCTGTCTGCGCCCTCGTGGCTTGTGGCGGGTGTTCAGGAGAACTTCTGCTTCAGGCGGGCGCTCTTCCCGGTGCGCTCGCGCAGGAAGTACAGGCGCGCCCGGCGCACGGCTGAGTGGCGCTCGACGAGCACTTTTTCGAGGCGCGGCGAGCGCATCAGAAAAGTCCTCTCGACGCCGATGCCGTTGCTGGCGATGCGCCGCACGGTGAAGTTGGCGTTGTTACCGCCGCTGCGGGTGCGGATGACCGTGCCGCGGAACTCCTGAACGCGCTCGTTGGCGCCTTCTTTGATGCGCAACTGCACCCTTACCACGTCTCCGGGGCGCAGCGCGGGCACGTTGGGGTTGTCAGCGGCTTCGACAGATTTGATTATTTCGTCCATTGCAATTCGTCCTTAACCATAATTCCGGTTGGTGTATTGTTTTGCTTATCCAGACAACACAAAGCCGCCACAGGCGGCGCGAAGGAAGATTATACCACGATCGCGGCGCGCTGCAAGAGAAACTCGGGCTTAATTTAATGTTTCTACTTTAACTTGCCTCAATTCTCGGTTAAATTTCTCGGGCTCCTTTAAAAAGGGGGTGTGCGCCGAATCCTCAAAAATAACCAGCGTCTTTCCGGCGGGAGCGTCTAACTGTCCAAAATAAAGCTCGGTCACTTCAAGCGGCGTGTTGTAGTCGCGCTTACCGGTGAAGAAATAGACAGGTATGAGCAGTTGAGGGATGTCCTTCAAAGCATTGAAAGATTGGTATTCGGGATCGTCCCACATCGGACCGCTACCTCGATTGGCGCCTCGCAGATAGGCAAGTATATCGATTATGCGGTACTCAGGGCTCCGCAGGGTCACGCCTGCCAGTTCGCCTATTCCAACGTCGACACCCCCTCCATAGGCATCGATCATTTGCACATACCTCACGAACTTTTTATGGTCTGAGTAGGGGGGCGGCCCTAGTTTCTGCAAGCGCTGCAAGTCTTTGTGGTTGCTGGCCTGGCTGACCTGTTCCGACAGCCAGGTATAACCGAGCTGGCAAGCGAGTTGAGCATCAATGACCTGGCTTACGCCTACGTAGGCGAAATAGTCTTGAGGATAAGCTTGCGCTAACT
This sequence comes from Anaerolineales bacterium, assembly GCA_020853835.1. Classification (GTDB taxonomy): domain Bacteria; phylum Chloroflexota; class Anaerolineae; order Anaerolineales; family UBA4823; genus UTCFX2. The sequence continues at coordinate 1,296 of JADYYC010000211.1, read as the reverse complement.
TGAGACCGAGCTGCGAACCCCAGGAATGCCCCACCAGATAGATCTTATCCTGATGAAAGCGTGCTTTGAGATATTGGGTCATTTCGTGGGCATCGGAGATGAACTGTTCGAAGGTCATTGTGCGTTCGTCAAAATCGGGAGGGTTCGACTTTCCCGCGCCGCGTTGGTCCCAGTGAACAACGACAAAGTCATTCTCTAAAGCGCCATTGAAGTAGTGCGCGACCGGCATCTGAGCTGCCCCTGGTCCGCCGTGGAGCCAGAGCAAAACCGGGTTAGCAGTATTACTTCCCCGGATCAAGACCCATTGGCTCATGCCGCCAAGTTCAACTCTCTCCAGCGTGGCAATGCTCGAGGGCAACAGATTGCCTTTGGCGTCATGAATGGGCGCTGTCAAGCCACGGCGCAATGGAAAAAAAAGAGAGAATGCAACCAAGAAAACCACTACAGTGGAGAAGAAACTAAGCATCTTCCCCATGATTTTTATCGCCTTCACCACGCTGCGTGAACTCACGTGATACATTTTGCCAGAATTTGGGTTGTATTGCAAGGAGTTATTATGATCGTTGTCTTTCTGGCAGCGGGATGAAAAACATACGATGATAAAGGGGTATTTGAACCGTTCATCCTGATCTTGAAATGGTCACGTCTTGAGGAGCAATCAGGTATAATTTCCTATCATGAAAGAAATCAGTATCCTCAAACCGATCGATTACCTGGTGGTCGGACACATCACGGTCGATCAGACGCCGCAGGGGAAGCGGCTGGGGGGCACGGCGGCCTACGCCGCGCTGACCGCTAAAGCCCTCGGAATGCGAGTCGGCGTGGTGACCTCTTTTGGCGGGGAGCTCTCGCTGCGCCCGCTGGGCGACATCCCGGTGGTGAGCTTTCCAGCCGAGCACAGCACTATGTTTGAAAACGACTATCAGGAGGGCGAGCGCCAGCAGCGCCTGCTCCACCAGGCTCCGAAGCTGGAGTATTACCACATTCCCGAGCCCTGGCGGACGGCCAACATTGTCCACCTCGGGCCGGTGGCGCAGGAGGTCGATCCGGGGATGGTGCGCAATTTTCCCTCCGGGCTGATCGGCGTCACCCCTCAGGGCTGGTTGCGCGGCTGGGACGAGAGCGGGCGGGTGCGCCCGGTCGAATGGCCTGAAGCAGCCTTTGTCCTCGAGCGCGCCGGCGCGGCCGTGCTCAGCCTGGAAGACCTGGACGGCGACGAGAGCCGCGTCGACGAGCTGGCCGCCTGCTGCCGCCTGCTCGCGGTGACGGAGGGCGATCAGGGGGCGCGCCTGTACT
>JADYYC010000210.1 GCA_020853835.1 Anaerolineales bacterium | reverse complement strand
CGCCGCCAACGAAGCCGGCAGCGTCGGCATGCCTTAGGTGGTTCCGGGGCGTGCACTCGCCGTCCAGTTCGCCGTCGACCAACCCTAATGCAGAAATGGCACTCATCATGCCAAACGACCCACTAGTGGTTTTCGCAACCTATGCGCACCAAGTGTCTAAGGCGTCTATGCCGGTCTATCGCAGTCGTTTCTCTAAGCACATCTTCACTCAGCCACAGCTTCTGGCCATCCTGTGCTTGATGTGCTACGAAGATTGAACCTTTCGGGGAGCTGAAGTACACTTGACCGAACATCAGGAGCTGCACAAGGCCCTGGAGTTGGAACTCGTGCCAGACTACACGACTTTCTATCGCTTTCCGCGCAGACTGGACAAGAAGATGCTGCGCAAGCCCTTAACCAGACCCTGAAACAATTCCTGGGTCTGCGGAAGGTCTCCAGGCAAAGGTGGCGGTGGATGCAACCAGGTTAGCTCCCGGAGCCATCAGCATATTTTCTGTCAAGCAGCTCAAAGATCGCGGCGACGGGCTGCTGTGGCGCTATTGGCTCAAGTGGGTGGTGGTCGATATTGACCAGCAGATGGTCGTAGCACAACTTGCCAAGCGTGGACCTTACAATGATCGTGCTCAGTTGCGTCCATTGGTGGACACGGCTTGTCAAGCACTCTCTATCCGAACAGCCCTGGTAGATGCCGAATTTGATAATGAACGCAATCATTGCCACACTCGCCAAGTCCATGACTGTCACAGCATTATCCCGGCCAAATGTGGCAAAGCCGGTTGGAAAAAACATAAGTGTGCGAGCCGAAATGCAGCAACACTTCCCGACAGAGCTCTATCGCAAGCGAGCTTTGGGAGAGACGGTTTTCTCGATCGTCAAACGCAAGCTCTCTTCGAGAGCTCCCGGCTGTTCCTTGGAAACCCAGAGCCTGCAAGCGCTTCTGCTTAGGTTGGCTTACAACATTTATCGCCTAAGGCCGTGGGTGTTTCTAACCAATCAACTGGCAGTTACCACTATTGGGTGTCAACAGAGCTAGGTGACTTCCAGTATTAATTGTTGATACCCTTCAATCCCCAAGCCAACAAGCCGCATAATGTCCTGGCGTTCTTTCTTTGAAGGTCGGCTCCTGGTGTGCACATATCTCCATTGCCACCGGACAACGCGGGTGGAAGCGACAGCCTTTTGGTGGGTTTAGTGGACTTGGGACATCGCCTCTTAGAATCATCCTTGTGCGCTCTGGGCGCGCTTTCGGGATCGGGATGGCGGATAGCAAAGCCTGGGTGTAAGGATGAATTGGATTGCTAAACAATTCGTCTGATGGCGAGAGTTCGACAATCTTTCCTAAATACATGACGGCTACTCGGTCAGAAACGTGCTCCACGACCGATAGATTATGGGTAATGAATAAATACGTTAATCCAAACTCAATTTGCAGATCTTTGAGCAGATTGAGCACTTGTGACTGGAATGACATATCCAATGCCGATACAGGCTCGTCACAAATTATTAGGCGTGGCTGCAAGATGAGCGCTCGGGCAATGCCAATCCGCTGGCGCTGACCGCCTGAAAATTCATGAGGGTAGCGTCGTGCATGATATTCTTCCAGCCCAACTGTCTTCATGATCTCGAGAACACGACCAAAGCGTTCCGACTTTTTCCCAATATTATGGATATCCAATCCCAGGCCAATTGATTCGCCAACTGTCTGGCGCGGATTGAGGGAAGAATACGGGTCTTGGAAAATGATTTGCATCTCGCGTCGTATTCGCTTTAGCTCGTCACCTCGATAGCGGAAGATGTTTGCGCCTTGGTAATACACTGTCCCTGCCGTCGGGTCTTCAAGTCGTAAAATCGTTCGACCAACTGTCGTCTTCCCACAGCCCGATTCGCCAACCAACCCCATGGTTTCGCCTGCTCGAATACTGAAATCAATACCGTCTACGGCTTGTACCCAGGCCGTTGCACGTTTGAACAAGCCGCTGCGCACCGGGAAATATTTAGTCAGTTGTTTGACCTGTAGCAATTGGTTGCTATCTTTATCGCCTAGCCCCTGTCTTGGGTTCTCTATTTGGTTCTCGGCCTGCTCGATTACACTTAAGGCTATAGCCTTCTCATCACTTCCCTTGAGAATAGGCGATCTGTTTTTTCTGTTCGAATAGAGCCAGCAGCGAACCTGTTGACCGGGCTCAACCTCGACTAAGTCCGGCATCTGCTCTTCGCAGATCGACAAATTATTGATCACGCGAGCCCGACAACGCGGTGCAAAGCTGCAACCCACAGGTAGGTTAATTAGATTAGGGACATTTCCAGGGATTACCTCCAGCCGTTCTTTCTTTTCTCCTAACTTAGGGGTAGACGCGATTAAACCCTGGGTATATGGGTGTAATGGTGTATCGAAGATCTGACCGACATTGGCTTGCTCAACTATCAACCCGGCATACATTACAGCAACTCGATCGGCCATTTCGGCGATCACTCCCAGATCATGGGTGATCAAAATCACCGAGGTGCCAAAGCGGCTTTTAAGATCGCGCAGAAGATCGAGTATTTGCGCTTGGATAGTCACATCCAGCGCGGTTGTTGGTTCATCAGCAACTAACAACTTAGGGTTCAGCGCTAGCGCCATGGCGATCATCACCCGCTGCGCTTGACCTCCTGACATTTCAAATGGATAAGCATGAACCTTACTCTCTGGGTCAGGAATACCGACCATGCGGAGAAGTTCAACAGCCTTCTTCCAGGATTCTCTTTTGCTCAACTTTCGGTGTTTTTGGAAGACTTCACTGATTTGATCTCCAACTGGATAAACTGGATCCAGGCTGGTTTGCGGCTGCTGAAAAATCATCGAGATTTGTTCACCCCGTAACTGGGTCATCTCGCGCTCTGACAGGTTCAGCAGGCTCTTAGCCTCGAATTCAACTGCACCTCCAACGATGCGTCCTGGACGGCGGACCAACCGCAGAATTGAATAAGATGTGACCGTCTTTCCGCATCCCGACTCACCAACTAATCCCAACACCTCGCCGGGATAGACTTCAATATCCACACCGTCCACCGCTTTAACACAGCCATCATCGCTCGTAAAATAAGTTCTAAGATCGTCCACAGCGAGCAGTGGCGTGTGCTCATTTAGATTTTGTGATAGGTTCATCTAGTTCCCTGTAAGCTATAAAACAGTCTCGTCTTTTGTACCCGTCTGTTATGCCAGGATTGCGCGCACATCTAGAACAATGAGATCATCTTGATAGAGGCGAACCGGGTTCAGGTCTAGTTCGGCTATCTCGGTGTGTTCGATCGCCAACTGAGAAACTGATTCCAATAATCTGGCTAGCAACTCAACATCGACCGCAGGAAAACCTCGAGATCCTTTTAGCAGCAATGAGGCGCGAGTTTCGTTAATCATCTTCAGCGCCTCATCTTTGCTGAAGGGGACAATTCGTAACGCGGTATCTTGCAGAACCTCGGTAAAAATTCCACCTAGACCGAAAAGGACAACGGGTCCAAATGCGGGATCGCGTTTGACGCCGACGATCACTTCCAGGCCATCTTCTGCTTGTTTGCAAACCAAGATGCCCTGTAAACTAGCATCAGGAGCTTTTTCCTTAATGGCTGCCTTCATCTGGCGGTAGGCTTTGCGCAGCATCTGACCACTCTTGATAGCCGTCACCACCCCACCTAGATCACTTTTGTGTACAATATCTTGCGAGACAGCTTTGATCACCACAGGGTAACCGATCTCACTGGCTGCTTCTTCGGCTTCTCGAAGATTAGTTGTAAACCGGTGCGCGGGGTAAGGTATTTCATATTCAGCAAGCAACTGAACTGCTTCGGGCTCAGTTATCGGAGCAGCTGAATTCAGCCGTTTTTGCACCGGACCCTTTTGTCTATAGACATCGAGCGATTGGGCCGATCGGTTTATGAAACCTGCTGCGGCTGTTAGGTTAATAAGCGCACGCGCAGCCCGTTGTGGAGATTCGAATGTGGCAATACCATTTCCTTCGAGATAGCACCGCGCGTCCATCATAGCCTCACCGCGCATAAAACAAACGGCCACCGGTTTTTGATGATGATGGATGACTTCAGTTATTGCTTTAGCGACATCAATAGCGGGTAGAAACGTCGGGGGCAGGCTGATTAAAACGGCAGAATCCACCCCAGGATCCGCCAGTATCGCATCCAAAGCTTCGGCATGCTCTTTTTCCATTGCTGAAGCAGTCATATCCACATAGCCTTCAGGTTTGCATATCATCGCCATCGGTGGTAGACAGTGTTCGAGCTTTCTGCGCGTCTCTGGAGCGAGGTGGGCCATCTGTAAGCTCTTGTCTCGACCGATTTCATCCATCGCAATTATTCCGGGGCCTCCCGCTTCGGTAAGCACTGCGATGTGTCGACCGCCCGGCCTGGGCATCATAGTTGTAGCTTTGCTGGCGTCAAGGAGCTCTTCGAGGGTTTCGACGCGCACCGCGCCCGCTTGTTTGAACGCGGCTGAGTAAACCTGGTCCGAACCGGCCAGCGCACCCGTGTGTGATAACGTCGCGCGCGATCCGATCGGTGTGCGACCAACCTTCAAGACAAAAACCGGTTTGCGCCTGGAAATGTCTTCCAACATCGTCATCAACTTTCGTCCATCCGGTGCGCTTTCCATGTACATCGAGATCGCATTTATTTCCGGATCGGAACCGAAATATTTCAGCAGATCTAAGTTCGAGACATCAGCCATATTGCCCACATGTCCGAACTTATTAAAGCCCAAAGGTTTGGGCTGGTCGCTAGCCAGCATCAAAAACGCACCGCCAAACGCACCACTTTGAGTGATAAAGCCCAGGCTTCCCTTTTCCATCTTTAGGCCAGGGATGAATCCAGTTGTTAAACGGTTGTCAGTGCATAGTAATCCGACACAGTTTGGGCCCACCACGCGCATGCCAGCCAAACGCGATATTTCTATAATTTTCGTTTCCAGTGCAACCCGCTCAGGGATGGCTGTCTCAGCAAACCCTGCTGATAAGACTACAACGCCATATACATCACCTCGCCGCGCAATCCCTTCGATTGCAGGTATTACCGCCTCTGCCGGTAAACTGATCACGACTAAGTCGATTGGGTCTGCGATTTCCTCAACAGCCGGATAACATCTCAGGCCCAGTACCTTTTCCTCGTTAGGGTTCACCGGATAAACTTTACCTGAGTACCCTTTTTCAAGCAATGTGGATATGACCTGGTTTGAAGCTTTCCGTGGGTTGTTTGATGCTCCGATTAAAGCGATAGAGCGGGCATAAAACAACGATTCCAGACCGAAAGTGCCCCTTCTAGGCATCGCCTAACGCCTGGGCAACAATCTTTACATACACCGGGGTTGCAATCCGGCTAAGCTCCCTACCAGCCTCAACGCTGGCTTTGCGTGGATCACCCAGAATCCCGTTCGGAGAGATGTCCGTCATTTTCCAGTGTCCATCCACCTTGACTTTTTCGATCGCCTCAAAGGGGTTGCCGGTGAAGCCACGCTCGGCGTGTTCCATCTCTACCAGGTGGGCAAATGGGCTGGCCAACATCTCGCAAGTCTCGATGAACCCGGCGTGGATGCCGCTTTCATCTTCAGTCAAACCATGCGCCTCAATCAAGGGTCTCATACAGCCCATTGTTTCCGGGGTTCCCAGGATAAGCGGCGAGACGACGGTACAACCCAGCTCTGCCGCGATTTCCGGAGCGACTTCAGCCATTGGTTCGATATTTCCGCCGTGCGTCGCTAATAAGACGATGCGTGTAAATCCATGTTTTGCCAGGCTACGGCAGTATGCTCGACACAGCTCTTTTAAGAGTTCTGTTGAAATCGTGATGGTTCCAGAGAACGGCATGTGGTGGTCTGAACAGCCCGGGCGAATAGTTGGAGCTACCAGGGTATGCCCCAGACCTTCTGCGATCTCCAACGCGCCTGTGGTGCCGAGCATATAATCGGTGCCGATGGGCAGGTGCGGCCCGTGCTGCTCGATCGATCCAGCGGCAACGATTACGGTTGTGTAACCATCGGCAATAGCCTGCTTGATTTCGCGGGAGGTCATTTCCTCCATAAGTAAAGTTTTCATAATTATCCTCCGATGTTACGTAGTGTAAGAATTGGGTGTTTCATCTTGATCACGAGCAGAAACAAACCAGTAACCGGATGTTAACTGGCGCGTTACAACGGTTAAAAAATCCTGACAAACTCTAGCCGGAGGCCGCGGACGTGTTCACGCATAAGCGCCTCGGCCTGTTCTTCATCTTGATTTTGAATTGACTCCAAGATCAGGCGATGTTCATCTTTAGTGATCTTGTAGCGTTTCAATAGCGGATAGGTACGTTTCACCCGGTAATACATCGACAGCATGATCGAGTGCATAACATCATTCCCGCAAGCGCGCCAAATGAGGTCGTGGATTTTAAAATCGAAATCGATCCGATCGGCCATTTCGCTTGGTTGATCGGGCCCAGCCTCTAATTCATGCAGGAGTTCCTGGATCTGTACTCCGATGCTGTCTGTGAAATTTGCCGCTGCTTTGCGCGCCATATAGGGCTCAAGCAGCTCGCGCACCTCCAGCGCTTCCAGTTGGTCTCTCATCGATATTTCGCTGACTTGAGAACCTCGCCCTGGATAAGACACTATCAGCCCCTCTGCTTCCAGCCCTTTGATCGCTTCCCGCACAGGCGTACGGCTGATTTTGAACCGCCGGGCAATCTCAGCTTCTATTATGGGCTGACCTGGTTTGAGAACCATGCTGTAAATATCGGCTCTTAGCCTTAATCGCACTTGTTCTGCAATCGAGGGAACACCACTTTCACTCGAGATTTTATTATCCATCCATCCCTCTTAGATAATACCCAGTTTTGCCGCGGTGTCTTGAATGATAGTTACCGCATCCAGGTCTTCTTTCGTGTGCGCTGCAGATACCTGTGCGCGCAACCTGGCCTGGCCCTTGGCAACGACTGGAAAGCCAACAGCAGTGATGAATACTCCTTCTTCCAACAATGCGCGGCTCAAGGCATAAGCTTTTTGATGATCTCCGATCAGAATCGGGAGAATTGCCGCTTCTCCACCGCCGACTTTCAAACCAGTGGCTTCCAGGCGCGACCGGAAGTACCGTTCATTTTCCCAGAGTTTTTTCAAAAGCTGCGGCTCTTCTGCGAGTACATCCAGGGCAGCCAAAGCGGTCGCGATCACCGAAGGCGGCATCGTGTTCGAGAAGATGAACGTGCGCGAACGGTGATACAGGTAATCGATTACCTCGCGCGAGGCGCAAGCGTAACCACCCCCCGCGCCCCCAAGGGCTTTCCCGAACGTTCCGGTTAACACGTCAACTTTTCCTTGTAGGCGGTAATGTTCGACTGTGCCAGCTCCGCGAGCGCCTAAAACCCCCGCTGCGTGCGATTCGTCGACCACTGTAAACGCATGATATTTCTCTGCCAGGGAGACGATCTGATCCAAGGGCGCAGCATCTCCCTCCATGCTGAACACGCCATCGACCACGATCATTCGAAGCCGAGCGCTGCTCTCGTCACGTAGAACTTGCTCCAGGCGATTCATGTCATTGTGTGGAAAGACTACTGTGCGCGCCTTGCTCAAGCGGCAACCATCAATGATGCTGGCATGGTTATACTGGTCGCTGATGATAACATCGCCTTCGCCAGCCAATGCACCGACCACGCCCATATTGGCGGTTGAGCAAGACGAGTACAAAAGCGCATCTTCTGTGTTTGAAAACGCAGCGACGCGGCGGCACAACTCGGCGTGTAAGTCGGTTAATCCGCACACTTCCGGCACCGATGCTGTTCCACAACCATAATCCTTCACCGCCTGGATAGCTTTTTCTTTTACGCGTGGGTGATTTGCCAGGCCTAAGTAATTATTGGTGCAAAGCATCACCACTCGCTTGCCGTTTAAAATTGCGCGGGGTCCCTGTTCGCTTTCCAGGTAGCGTCGTTCTTTATAGGTGTTTTGCTCGCGCAAAGTATTGAGTTCGTTTTGAACGAACATTTGTAGCTCGGGGTTCATCGGCTGATCCTTTCAGATAGTGAGGAAAGACAAGTTTCGGCGAATGATTTTGCCAGAACAGCTTTGGTAGTTTTCAGCGCCTCAACTGGATCTTCATTATCCAAAGGCTTGACTTCGACGCTGACGATTGGCCAGCCTCCATAAGGCGGCTGGCGACTGAAATAACCCAGCTTCTCCAATATTTTCAGAAAAACTACCAGTTCCTGTAATCCATGCTCCCCGTCTTTTATTCCAAAGTAAGGATGCTCATCGCCATACAAAGGATGTTGTGGGTCGCAGATAATACAGTTTGCTAGGTGGACATGGAAAAGATAATTATAAGCCAGGCGAAGCGCTTCACCAGGCGCTATGCCGAGCTGAGCAAGGTGTGACTGATCGAGGGTTAGATAAAGCGTTTCACCTGCCTGCTCCACTCTTTGCGCTATCTCGACAGCTTCTGCAATCGGGCCGATCAACCCTTTACGGTGAACCGCCCTATCTACTGGCTCGAGTGAGAGGTAGATCGGCGACTGATCGGAATGTTCTCGGGCATATTTTGAGAGTTCAACGATAGACTGAACCAGCTTGTCCTTGGCGCGCTCTCTTTCTGAAGGCAACGTATCGCGCCCACCCGTAATAAGAAAAATGCAGGCGTTGAAGAGACGGGCATCATCGAACAATTGCCTAGCGTACTCCATTGAATATTTTCGTTCGCCATCATCCAGCGAAGACAGATTAATCTGTTGATAGGCGAAGGGAGGGCCACCTGAGAATACTATCCGTTTGCCTGAAGTCTTCAGTAAAGCGCTGGCTTTCTTTTTTACATCTTCGTTTTTAATCCATGAAATTTCAATTGTCTGGAAATCGTCATCCGCCAGGATGCTTTCCAAGTTCTCGATAATCGGACCATCGCCCGGGATATTCTTTGGGAATGAAACGTAATGCACTAATCCAAGCCCGGGATAGATACCTTCGTTTTCACCCATAACGTCTCCTTATCATCTACTTCCAGGTGGAAAGTGTTGCATCGGATAAGACTTCACAGCTTTCAGATGTAACCAGAATCATCTCTTCGAACACGGCGGTGCCCACTCCCTCGATCACAATCATCGGTTCTAAAGCAAACACCATATTCTTCTCTAGCGCGGCCTCGTTATCAGGAAATAGGATCGGTGTCTCGGCTACGGAGGTGCCGATTCCGTGTCCAAAGCCAGTGGGATAGTAATAATTGGCAAAACCGTTTGTCCTCGCCACCTCCTCTGCAATGCGTTGTAAGTCGCAGATGCGCGCTCCTGGCTTAATCGCAGCGATCACACGATCGTGCATTTCCAGAGCGGTTTTAAACATCGCGATTTGTTGTTGGTTGGCTTTGCCTGCCACGCCGCTGCGGGCAACGTCGCTAAAATAACCGCTCACCGGCGTCCCGACATCCACGAAAATCATATCACCGTTTTTAATCTTCTGATCTGTGGGGCTGGCGTGTTTCAGCCCAGCACGCACGCCCGCAGTCACTGCTACCATCAACGGAAATTCGGCACCCTCTTCCAAAAAGACGCGCACGGCTTCGGCTGCCAGTTGTTTTTCGGTCATCCCGGCTTGCGGGATTGAAAATACATGATCTAATCCTAGTGAGGCGATCTTTGCCGTCCTGCGCAGGAGGGCAACCTCCAGGTCGCTTTTAATCGAGCGAACTCGTTCGAAAACAGCCTCTGCAGGGGATAGTTGGATGTCGGGCAGCAAGTCATTCAACCGCTGCATGAAGGTGTATGGGAAGAAACCCGCGCTGATTAGACCCCCTGGAGCATCTGATAAGCCCAGCCTCTTCAGTTCATCGACGATGAAATCAGATAGGTTGCGCGTATGGCGCACTGTTGCTGGATGGTTGGCTGGTCGAATATCGCGAATCCATGTCGTCCAGATCCCGCTGTGCATTGGCTCGCTGTGCATTATGCCATCGGTAATCAACACCGGATCGCCCGAAGCGGGCAAGAAGACGATGGTGTTCCCAAAAAAGCTATCAAAGTTAGCGATATAGTAGATCGGGCCAGTGCAAGCCGGGTTACCGTAAATGATCAGATATTCGAGGCCGGCGTCGTTCATCGAACGCCTTAATGCATCCACGCGCCTTTGATATTCTTTCATTGGAAATGGGAGCACAAGATATTGCCTGCGGTGTTCCCAATCATAAGCCACTTTAGTCTTTCCATATTCGTCTGACATTTTTTGGTCCTCCTTCTCTGTTTTTTGTGTTCAGCCTTCAGGCTCAGCGTATAAAACGTGGGTCCAGTGCGTCTCGCAGCCCATCTCCAAGCAAGTTGAAGCCAAGGACAACCGACATGATCGCTATTCCCGGCAGCGCTACGATGTGGGGCGCTAGAATGATATAGCTGCGTGCCTGGCTGAGCATGGCGCCCCACTCTGGTTGGGGCGGTTGTACGCCCACACCAATGAAGCTTAAGGATGCGGCTTGAAGGATCGATGTGCCGATATTGATCGTCGCCTGAACAATGATCGGGCCCAGGCAGTTGGGCAATATCTGCCGGAACAGGATGCCGCCCTCGCTCATCCCGAGTGCTCGCGCCGATACAACGTAGTCTCTTTGCTTGAGCGAAAGGACCTGCCCGCGTACCACACGCACATACATCGGCACCGAGGTAATCCCAACGGCGATCATAACGCTTAATAACCCCGGGCCAAGCGCAGCGACAATTGCAAGCGCCAGAATGATGCCGGGAAATGCTAACAACACTTCGATGACGAAGCTGATCCAGGGATCGAGGCGTTGAAAGTAACCAGCCAATGCGCCGAGTGGGACGCCGATAGATATGGCAATAAGCACCACTACCAACCCCACCCCGAAAGAAATTCGCGCTCCATAGGCCAAGCGACTGACCATATCTCTACCCAGGTCGTCGGTGCCCAGCAGGTGCCCCGGGGTGAGCGGCGGCGCCAGCACGGTCTTCATGTCAACAGCCAGAGGGTCATACGGCGCGATAACACTTGCAAAAATGGCAATCAAGATCTGAACCGCGACAAGTCCCAGGCCCAACAACGCTATTTTATTTTTAATAAACCGGCGAAATGCGTGTTGGTAAAGCGAGGCTCGCCTCTTTGGGACAGAGGCAGGGGGCACTAGTCTTGGTTCGGTAAGCAGGATATTTTCCTCCATGATTTAACCCGCACCTGATCAGGTTAAGCGGATGCGAGGGTCGATCAAGCCATACGCCAGATCGGCAAATAAGTTTACCAAAACGAAATTTATCGAGATCAGCAAAACGCCAGCTTGCACAATGGGAAAATCCCGATACAGAATGGCATCGACGATTAACTTACCGATACCATTGATTGTAAATACTACCTCAATCACAACTGATCCACCAAGCATATAACCAAAACCGAGCGCGGCTTGTGAGAGAATTGGAAGCAGCGAATTTCGCAGCGCATGACGGTATAAAACCGTTCTCTCTGACAAGCCTTTGGCGCGCGTAGCGGTGATATAGTCCTGGCCTAGCTCTTCCAGCATGCTCGAGCGAGTGTAACGTGCCGTATAGGCGATCCCATAGGCTGCCAGGGTGATCGCAGGCAGGATCATATGCGCGGGACTGGAAAGTCCAAAGGATGGAAGCAGCTTAAGTTTCACGGCGAATTCCCAGATAAGCAACAACCCAAGCCAAAAACTGGGCATCGAGATACCAATAAGGCCGACGAGAATGGTCAAACCGTCCCAAATTGAGCCGTGATGCACGGCGGCGATCACCCCTAGCGGAATCCCGATGAGTAGAAACAGCATTGTTGCCGTCAGGGTCAGCATGATCGTGTTTGGGTATCTGATTAGAAACTCGGTTAACACCGGTTGATTGGAGCGAATGGAGCGTCCAAAATCCAGGTGTACTGCGTCACGCAAGAAGAGATAATATTGCACAAGTAGAGGTTTATCCAGTTGTAACTCCTGGCGGATCTTTTCGATCATCTCTGGAGTGGCATGTAGACCGGCGCGGGTTTTTGCTGGGTCGCCTGGCAACACTCGCATCATCAGAAAAACCAGAAAAGATACTCCCAGCATCAACGGAATGAGCATCAGGAGTTTCCGAATGGCATAGTACATAAAAAGTTATCTCCTCAGCGCATCTGCCAAAATTGACGAAACGTGCTTCTGTCTGGCAAGCGGTTTCGGGTGCATTGCATTACGTTGAATACGATTATGCAATGCAATGCACCCGTTGACAATCGCTTTCGACGATGTTGCTATTTCCTAGCCGACTGACATCGATCTTTCATGCAGCGGTTTGCGGATGTCTATTTTCCGATATATACAGGGTATAGGTCCATATAGGTTGTGCTCGGTCCCTGGACATAACCCTTCACATAGCTTTTATGCGCTTGCAGATTTTCGCGCACCCAGGTTGGCACCCATGGCATGTCTTCCATTAGCAGCCGGACCGACTGGTTGAGAAGTTCAAGGCGTTTATCCGGATCGACCTCTTGGCGCTGTTGGACCATCAGCTCGTCGTAGGTGCGGCTGTTATACCGGGTCCAGTTACTGGCTGGAATCATGCTGGAATGGAACTGACTCCATAAGATGTAATCTGCGTCGCCGGTGTTAGCGCCTTCGCCGATTTCAAATATTGGACAATTCCCGCTTTGAGCGGCATCCAGATAAGTGCCCCAATCCAGGCTTTCGATTTGGGCGTCAATTCCTACATCTCTCATGTAGGCTTGTACGCCCTGGGCAAACTGGACCATTTGGGGGATGCTCATGATGCAGAACTTGGTGGTGAGGGATTCTCCATTCTTGTCCATCACCTTATCGCCGTTTGTATCACTCCAGCCAGCCTGCTTAAGCAGTTCAGTGGCCTTCGCCGGATCATAAGGAATCGGCTTAAGAGAAGGGTCATAACCGAAGGCCAGAGGCGAAATGGGCTGGCTAGCATGCACACCCACGCCGCCCATCACATTCTTGATTAGCGTCTCCATGTCAATCGAGTATGCTACGGCCTGGCGGACGAGTTTGTCGGAAAAGATTGGATCGGTGGTGTTGAAACCGATGTACTCGACCATCATTGCAGGACCACGTTCGATGGTCAGGTCGGGATTGCTCTCGACCAGCGGTAGCATAGGGCCGGGAATGTTCGTCTCGAAATCGGTATCGCCAGCAATCAACGCTGAGACGCGCGCCTGTTCATCCGAGATGAACGTGTAAACGATTCTATCTAACTTGGCCGGTCCGCGCCAGTAATCGTCGAAGCGCACCACCTCCATGCCTTCTCCTGGAACAAATTTGTCGATATAGAAGGGCCCCGATCCGCAGCCGTGTTGTACAAAGTCCTTGCCCCATTTCTCTACTTCTTGCGGACAGGTGATCATTGCACCCGGCAGAGCCAGGGAGCGGACAAAAGCCGCAAACGGGTAGGACAGATTGAACCGGACGGTCAAAGGATCGATGACCTCGATAGAATCAACCATCGTAAGAGTAGATGCATAGAGGGAGGCATTCGCTGGGTCTAACACCCGACTGATCGAATGCTTGACCGCCTCGGCATCCAAGGTAGTGCCGTCGTGGAATTTGACGCCAGGGTGCAGATGGAAGGTCCAGGTCTTCGCGTCCGGAGACACATCCCAAGAATCAGCGAGTTGAGGAACGAGTTCCATCTTGCTATTTACTACCACCAGCCGGTCATATACGGCAGACATCATCTGAAAACCGGCATCCGCCTGTTCAACCACAGGGTCAACTCCGCCAGCAGGGATACGAAAGTTGATTCTCAGCACCTGCTCGACCCCTTCGGGTGGTTTAACTTCAGCCGGCGGTTCGGACACAACCTCTTCTGTGGCTTCAGGAACTTCAGACTCTTCCGGAGTCTTGGGTGCTTCTACAGCGGGAGCCGTCGGTTCCTGGGGGGCTGCAGTAGGAGTCTGAGGGCTGGCACAGCCAGCTACCAAGACCAGGATCATCATCAGAGCGATCCACATCCACGTTCGGGATGTTTTCATTTTTTTCATAGTTACTACCTCCTTGTATGCATAATTATTGTATGTTGGCGTTGGTTTGTATGAATAATTTTCGTTTCAATAGATCCTCCTATAGGACATTCCCAAATTTCCCCGAAGCTGTCTGCATATTTTCAACCGCGATTTTCCCATTGACGAAAACGTGAATTACGCCTTCTGGGTAAACATCGGGGGCGTCGTAAGTCGAGGTGGGTTTTATCGTC
This sequence comes from Anaerolineales bacterium, assembly GCA_020853835.1. Taxonomy (GTDB): domain Bacteria; phylum Chloroflexota; class Anaerolineae; order Anaerolineales; family UBA4823; genus UTCFX2. The sequence continues at coordinate 13,286 of JADYYC010000210.1, read as the reverse complement.
TCCGGGTTGAACAAAACAAGGTCGGCAAAGAAACCTTCTTTAATGACTCCGCGCTGATTAATGCCAAAGCGATTAGCTTCCATAGAAGACATCTTCTGAATCGCGGTCTCTAAGCTTAGAACTCCCTTTTCGAAAACATATTCACGCAAGATTTTTGGGTAGGTTCCATAGGTCCGCGGGTGCGCGAGCGGTCCAGACTCTGCGCTATCGGAGCCCCACATCTGAGCGGGATGTCTCATAAATTCGATGACATCTTCCTCGTTGAGCCAATGGGCTACCAGGTTACAGTATGGATCGGTGAGGAGCAATGAAAAAACGACGTCCGCCGGATCAGCTCTTGTGGCATCTGCAATGGAAGCGATGGTCTGATTGCTATATTCGCCGATTTTGGGTGAGATCACCACCAGATTTTCCCAACCGGCCTGTTCCGTAACATTTTCCCAGCCCGGAAGACCCTGTTCGATATCTTTTTTGGCCTGGTCGCAAGACATGAGGTCCTGGAGCCGTTCTACCGTTCTGTCGACGCCGCCTTCATGCATCCATGGAGGGAGCAGAGCCAGCAAACCTGGTAACGCGGCGTGATAGGGATATTGATCAAAAGTTATGTCGAGGCTCAGTAAGCACTCGTGATCGATCATCTGTAGTACTTGCTCGGATTTCCCCCAATTTTTTCTGCCGGCTGTCATCAGGTGGGAAATTTGCAGCCTCACACCACTTCCCCTGGCAACAGTGATCATTTCTTCAACTGCTTGCAGTACGTTCGTGCTGTAGTTGCGCATATGGCAGGCGAAAATCTTTCCGCGCTGCGCTACTACCCGGCACAGTTCGATCAATTCTTGAGTGTCAGAATAAACCATCGGTGGGTAAAAAAGACCGCTCGAAAAACCTATCGCGCCTTCATCCAGCGCCTGCTCCAACAGTCTCTTCATGCTGGAGATTTGATCGGGGCTGGCGCGTTGATTCTTCATGCCCATCACCGATGTCCGTAAAGCAGCATGTCCGATTAATAATCCCTGGTTGTTGATAAGACCATGTTCTTGGATGCGGTCTCGGTATTCACCAAAGGTATGAAAACTACCTACCGCCTCGATTGTCTCTTGGACGTATGGGCCTAAGTAGGCAAGATTTTGCGGGCTGATCGGCGCTGCAGATGAGCCACAATTACCGCTGATTTCAGTGGTCACGCCCTGACGAAGCTTCATATCTGGGCGGGGTTCCTGGAAGAAGACGAAATCCGAATGCGTATGGGCATCGATAAACCCTGGCGAGATGATAAGACCGGTTGCATCGATAGTTGGACAGTCTACCAGCCCGCCGTTTTCCGGATGCCGGTTTATCCAGACAATCCGATCACCTTGAATACCGATATCTGCCGGATACGCGGTCTTCCCAGTTCCGTCAACAATCAGTCCTCCACGAATATACGTATCCATCGATGGCACCTTAATAAAGATAGCTGGTTATGTCCACATATAGCGACAAGTTACATGTGACACTCAATCAATCCAAGACGGTCAGCAAGGATATACAGACTGTCTACACCATGTAGACAACCTGTATGCAATTATAACACATTTGTATTGGCGGTTTCGTTTGAAATCATACCTTAGCTTGAATCGGCGTCAGTGGCATAAGCAAGCCTTTCCTAATTATCCGGCTCGTTTCTATCAATTCATTTAGTACCAATATTTAGCCACCCCTGTTTGCTTGCAGTACCTGCACTTATAAAGTATTATTCTATGGAATTGAAAACCTCGCGTCATGGCTGCCGTCGAGGTCTTGGCCTGAACATGCGGGGGATACAATCAGTGAGCACACTCAGGTGGTCACCCGCAAAGGTGTTAGTTGGTTTGGCAAAATGGGATCCAGCGTAACTACCGGCCTGGCAAAGATACAGGCAACTGGTTTTGCAATCCCACTTTGCGATACATTGATCAAAGGTTCATCAGAGCACTTTTATCTCCGGAAAATCCGGGAAGCATCATAACCCAAGCGGATTACTCATAACATGGCGCTTAAAAAATCCGAACTCTACTCCTCTATCTGGGCAAGTTGCGACGAGCTGCGCGGCGGCATGGACGCCTCGCAGTACAAGGACTATGTTCTTGTCTTGTTGTTTGTCAAGTACGTCTCGGACAAATATGCGGGGCAAAAGAACCCGCTGATCGAGGTCCCCAAGGGCGGCAGCTTCGCTGATATGGTTGCACTCAAGGGGGCCAAAGACATCGGCGACCAAATGAACAAGATCATCGCCCGCCTTGCCGAAGCCAATGACTTGAAAGGCGTGATCGACGTCGCCGACTTCAACGATGCGGACAAGTTGGGTAAGGGGCAGGAGATGGTGGATCGCCTCTCCAACCTGGTTGCGATCTTCGAAAACCCGGCTCTGAATTTTTCCCGAAACCGCGCCGAGGGCGATGACCTGCTTGGCGATGCCTACGAGTACCTTATGCGCTACTTTGCCACCCAGAGCGGCAAGAGCAAGGGGCAGTTCTACACGCCGGCTGAGGTATCGATCGTCATGGCCAAGGTTATCGGCATCGCTAAAGCCAAGAGCCAGACCCAGACCCTGTACGATCCCACCTGCGGCAGCGGCTCGTTGCTGCTCAAGGCGGCCGATGAGGCGCCGCATGAAGTGACCATCTACGGCCAGGAGATGGACAACGCCACCGCCGCCCTGGCTAAAATGAACATGATCCTGCACGACAACCCGACCGCTGTCATCTGGCAGGACAACACCCTCTCGTCGCCGCATTTCAAGGCGGCGGACGGCGGCCTCAAGACCTTCGATTTCGTAGTGGCCAACGTCCCATTTTCGACCAAAGCCTGGAGCAACGGCTTTGATCCCGAGCACGACGAGTACGGGCGTTTCGCCGACGGCATCCCGCCCAGAAAGAACGGCGACTACGCTTTTTTGCTGCACCTCCTGCACTCTATGAAGAGCACCGGGCAGGGCGCGATCATTCTGCCCCACGGGGTGCTGTTCCGCGGCAATGTCGAAGGCGACATCCGCCGCAACATCCTCCGCAAGGGCTATATCAAAGGCATCATCGGCCTGCCCGCCAACCTGTTCTATGGCACCGGCATCCCGGCCTGTATTCTGGTGCTGGACAAGGAAAACGCCGCCGGTCGGGCCGGCATCTTCATGATCAACGCCAGCCAGGGCTTTATGAAGGACGGCAACAAGAACCGCCTGCGCCACCAGGACATCCATAAGATTGTAGATGTCTTCACCAGGCAGCTCGAAATCCCCAAGTATTCCCGCATGGTGCCGCTGGCGGAGATCGAAGCCAACGACTACAACCTGAACATTCCGCGCTACATCGACAACACCGAGGAGGAAGACCTGCAGGACATCGAGGCGCACCTGCTGGGAGGCATCCCCGACCGTGACCTTGATAACCTCCACGCCTACTGGGAGGTATTTCCCAGCCTGCGCAGCCAGTTGTTCGAGCCTGCCGGCCGGCCCGGCTACAGCCAGTTGAACGTAGAACCTGCGCAGATCAAAGCGACCATCTTCGCCCATCCCGAGTTTATGGCTTACAACCAGGGCGTCGCCGACCGGTTCGGGGCGTGGCAGGAGGTACACCGGCCACAGCTTATGGAGCTGGGTATAGGCGCTCGCCCGAAAACTCTCATCAACGATCTTGCAGAGGATTTGTTGGCTGAATTCGGCTCTGTCCCGCTGATCGATAAATATGACCTCTACCAGCGCCTGATGACCTACTGGAGCGAGACCATGCAGGACGACGTGTACCTGATTTCGACCGAAGGCTGGGAGGCAACAACCGAACTCATCCCCGCAGCGCTGGTCGTTCAGCGTTACTTTGCCGCCGAGCAGCAGGAGATCGAAAGCCTGAAGGCCGAGCAGGAAGCCATCGCTGCCCAGATGGAAGAGTTGGAGGAAGAACATGGCGGGGAAGGCGGCATGTTGGAAGACGCCCGGAACGACAAAGGCAAGATCACCAAAGCGAGCCTCAAGGCGTGCCTGAAGGAGATCGGCGACGATGACGATGCGGAGACGCAACAAGTGGTGTCTCTGCTCAAACAATACCTCGACCTGATCGAAGGGGAAGCCGCGGCGGGCAAGAAGGCCAAAGAAGCCCAAAAGGCGCTGGACGCCAAAATCACTGCTCAGTATAAACGCCTCACAATTGACGAGATCAAAACCCTGGTTGTGGATGACAAATGGCTTGCCAGCCTCGCTGCCGCAGTCCAGGTTGAAACGCAAAACCTGGCGTCTCGTTTCACTGGTCGCCTCCAGCATCTTACTGGGCGTTACGCTACCACCCTGCCGGTATTAGCGCAGAATGTAGATGATCTCGCGAGCAAGGTGGATGCCTACCTGAAAAGGATGGGGTTTGTACAGCAATGAAAGCCGGATACAAACCGACCGAGGTGGGTGAAATCCCAGATGACTGGGATGTAAAAACAATCAGGTCTATTGCGGAAGTTTACGGAGGAGGTACGCCCAGTACCGCTGTGACAGACTATTGGCATGGTCTAATTCCCTGGGTCGCGGCTGGTGATGTATCCCGAGCAAACGGACGATATATTCACGATACATTAGACTATATCACTGATCTTGGTCTTGCATCCTGTCCAGCCAGGATAATGCCAACTGGAACAACCATTATTATTGCTCGTGGTGCTACGGTTGGCAGAATAGCTCAGCTTGGAAATGCAATGGCTTTCAATCAGACGTGTTATTGTTTGCTTCCGGTCAACGAATATGACCGAGACTTTCTTTATTATGCCATGCTGTTCTCTGTAGGCTCAATAAGAGCATTGACATATGGTACGACATTTGGCACTATTACCACCAACTCTTTCGATCAATGGAAGATACCCGTTCCTCCCACCCTAACCGAGCAACGCGCCATCGCCGCCGCCCTGAGCGACGTGGACGCCCTGCTCACTGCCCTCGACGCCCTCATCGCCAAAAAGCGCCTCATCAAGCAGGGCGCCATGCAGGAATTGCTGACTGGAAAAATACGATTGGAAGGATTTAGCATTGGGTGGACGGTAAAGAAACTCGGAGATCTTGCCAAAATTGTAATGGGACAATCTCCAAGCTCAATATACTACAATATTAGCGGCGATGGGTTACCACTAATTCAGGGAAATGCAGATATATCTAATCGTGGAACTACCGTGCGAGTTTTTACAAAGCATATTACTAGACGCGGATATACTGGCGACATACTCATGACCGTTCGTGCACCTGTAGGGGAAGTTTCACGAGCTTTATTTGATGTCTGTCTCGGGCGTGGGGTATGTGGGATCCGTTATCCAAACGACTTTCTTTATTATGCTTTGATCGCAAGAGAGTCTTCATGGAAAAATCTTTCTAAAGGTTCTACATTTGATGCTGTCAATTCAAAGGATGTGAAGGCTTTTGAAATTGAAATCCCTGAAGATGACACAGAACAAATAGCAATTGCTGAATTCCTAAAAAACATGGATGCAGAAATCGCTGCATTGGAACAGCGTCGCGAGAAGACCCGTTTGCTCAAACAAGGCATGATGCAGGAATTGCTTACGGGGAAAACACGCTTGATCCGAGGCTAAAAATGAAAAACTACTACCGAATTATGCTAGGCAAAAAAAGCGTCCATGCACCGGAGTGCATTGCCGGCAAATTCATCGGCGCCGACTACGGCATCCATCAGGACTTAAAGGATGAGCTGGCGGAAAACTGGCGCGCCTTCAACCGAAAATTTATTCCGGTCTTTCTTGAGAATAACCCCGGTAAGTCGCGCTCCGCGGCTGGCCTGGGCTGCGGGGCAATCTGGATGGTCTCAAAGGGGATTGTCGGAGACGACATCATACTTTGCCACGATGGGAAGGGCCACTATCATGTGGGCGAAGTCGATGGGGATTACTATTATCAACCCGGGGATGTGCTGCCGCACCGCCGCCCTGTCCAGTGGCTCAGCCAGACCATCGAGCGCGCCGATATGAGCGAGGCGCTAAAAAGGGCGGCTGGCGCGGCCGCTGCCGTCATCAATATTTCACCATATCAGGACGAAATTGAAAAACTGATCGCTGGCGTGTCTGCTCCAAAGCTCGTCGTTACAGACGAGACGGTCGAAGACGCTTTGGCCTTTGCGATGGAGCAGCACCTGGAAGATTTTCTAGTTCGGAATTGGTCGCAAACCAATCTGGGCAAGGAATTCGACATATACGAGGAAGACGGCGAGCGCGTTGGCCAACAATACCCCACTGACACCGGCCCCATTGACATTTTTGCTATCAGCAAAGACAAGAAGACGCTCCTGGTGGTAGAGCTGAAGAAAGGCCGCGCCAGCGATGTGGTCGTTGGCCAGACGCTTCGCTATATGGGCTATGTGCAGGAAGAGCTGGCGGAAGAAGGGCAAAGCGTCAAGGGTATCATCATTGCCCAGGAAGATGATCAGAGAATTCGCAGAGCGCTGGCGGTCTCCTCGAGCATAGAGTTCTACCGTTACAAGATCAGCTTCAAACTGGTGAAGGCGTGACATGGGCATCGTAGGACAGAAAGAGCGCAGAACTCAAGATCGCATCGTGGGGTTGTTCCGCGAGAGGCTCCAATATCAATACCTCGGCAACTGGGAAGAACGTCCCGACAACCGCAACATCGAAGAAGGTTTGCTGCAAGATTTTCTGATACAGCAGAAAGTCAGCGATGAGCTCATTCACAAAGCCCTCTATGAGCTCAACAAAGCCGCCGGCGACCAGAGCCGGGACCTGTATTACATCAACAAAGATGTTTACAACCTGCTGCGATATGGCGTGCAGGTTCAGCCCGAGGCGGGCATGAACAACCAGACGGTCTGGCTGATCGACTGGGATAACCCGCTCAACAACCACTTTGCGATCGCCGAAGAAGTCACCGTCACGGGGCAGCATACCAAGCGCCCCGACATCGTGCTTTATGTCAACGGCATCGCTCTGGGCGTCTTGGAGCTCAAGCGTTCCACCGTCTCCGTATCCGAGGGCATCCGCCAGAACCTGGATAACCAGAAGAAGATATTTATCCAGGGCTTCTTTTCCACGATCCAGCTCGTCATGGCGGGCAATGATACCGAAGGCCTGCGATACGGCACCATCGAGACCCCGGAGAAATATTACCTGGCATGGAAAGAAGACAGCTCGATCGAGAACCCGCTCGACCGCGCCCTGACCCAGCTCTGCCAGAAAGAACGCTTGCTCGAGATTATCCACGGCTTCATCGTCTTCGATGCGGGGACCAAGAAGGTTTGCCGTCACAACCAGTACTTTGGCGTCAAAGCCGCCCAGCAGCGCCTCCGCACGCGCGAAGGCGGCATCATCTGGCACACCCAGGGCAGCGGCAAGAGCCTGACCATGGTCTGGCTTGCCCGCTGGATCCGCGAAAACATAAAGAATGCCAGGGTCCTGATCATCACCGATCGCATCGAACTCGATGAACAGATCGAAGGCAAGTTCTCCGGCGCGGGTGAACAAATCTACCGCACAAAGAGCGGCCGCGATCTGGTCGATTGCCTCAATGCAGCCCTGCCCTGGCTGATGTGTTCGCTGATCCATAAATTTGCCGGTCGCGAAGAGAGCGATGTTGAGGGCTATATCGAGGAGCTAAAAAGGAGCCTGCCCAAAGACTTCAAAGCCAAAGGCGATATCTACGTCTTTGTCGATGAATGTCACCGCACGCAATCCGGCGAGCTGCATAAGGCTATGAAAAGCATCCTGCCCAACGCCGTGTTTATCGGCTTTACGGGCACGCCATTGTTGAAAGCCGACAAGCAAAAGAGCATCGAAGTCTTCGGCAGCTATATCCACACCTATAAATACGACGAGGCAGTCAGGGACAAGGTGGTGCTTGACTTGCGCTACGAAGCCCGTGATATCGAACAGGCCATCACCTCACAGGCAAAGATCGACCAGTGGTTCGACCTGAAGACCCGCGGCCTGAGCGACGTCGCGCGTGCCCAGCTCAAGCAGCGCTGGGGCACCATGCAAACCGTGCTCAGCGCCCAGTCGCGGCTGGAGAAAATTGTGGCTGATATTTTGCTTGACTTTGAAACCCGAGATCGCTTGCAAAACGGGACCGGCAATGCCCTGCTGGTCTCTGGCAGCATCTACCAGGCGTGCAAGTTTTACGAGCTGTTCACCTCCCAGGGCTTCCATAAATGCGCCATCATTACCTCCTATCGGCCAAACTCGTCGGATATCAAAGGCGAGGAAACCGGCGAAGGCCTCACCGAACGGCTGCGCCAATACGATATCTATGACCGTATGCTCAACGGGAAAGACGTGGAGGTATTTGAGAAAGAAGTCAAGGATAAATTTATCCACGAACCAGGGCAGATGAAGCTGCTGATCGTCGTGGATAAATTGCTCACCGGCTTCGACGCCCCGCCCGCGACCTATCTCTATATCGACAAGCAAATGCGTGATCACGGCCTGTTCCAGGCTATCTGTCGCGTCAACCGCCTCGACACCGACGACAAGGAGTATGGCTACATCATCGACTACAAAGACCTGTTCCAGAGCCTGGAAGGCGCCGTAACCGATTACACCTCCGGCGCTTTCGACGCCTACGATAAAGAGGATGTGCTGGGCTTGTTGACCAATCGACTGGACAAAGCCAAAGAGAGGCTGGAGGAAGCCCGCGAAGCCATCAAGGCTTTATGCGAGCCGGTTGACCCGCCGAAAGATAGCGCTGCCTACATCCGTTATTTCTGTGCAAAAGACACCGCCGACAAAGACGCCCTCAAGGATAACGAGCCCAAGCGCATCGCCCTCTACAAACTGACTGTCTCGCTCATCCGTGCCTATGCCAACATCGCTAACGAGCTGCCGGATGCTGGTTATTCGGCGCCAGAGATTGAAACCATCAAGCACGAAGTAGAATACTTTGAAAATGTGCGCAGCGAAATCAAGCTGGCCAGCGGCGACTACATTGACCTGAAAATGTACGAGCCTGCCATGCGCCATCTGATTGACACCTACATCCACGCCGACGAGAGCCGCAAGATATCGGCCTTTGATGATATGACCCTGATCCAGCTCATTGTCGAGCGCGGCCCACAGGCCGTGGACCAGCTCCCACCGGGTATCGCCAGTAGCCAGGACGCCGCGGCGGAGACTATCGAAAACAACCTGCGCCGGGTCATCATCGACGAGCGGCCGATCAACCCCAGGTATTACGAACGAATGTCTGAGCTGCTGGACAACCTGATCAAAGAGCGAAAAGAGCAGGCGCGCCAATACGAAGAGTACCTGAAGAAGTTGGTCGAGTTGACCAAACAGGTGGTAAACCCTAACGTTGCCACTTATCCTAAGAAGCTCAATACGGCTGCCCGCCGCGCCCTTTACGATAACCTTGGCAAAAACGAAGAGCTGGCCATCGCCCTGGACCAAGAAATCCTCGCCACTCGCAAAGATGATTGGCGCGGGCACGTTATCAAAGAACGACAAATCCGTTACGTCATTTCTCAGCATGTGCCCGACGAAGCTGAAGCAGAGCGCATCTTTGAGCTAGTGAAGAACCAGCGCGGGTATTGAAAATGCACCAGATTGAGGTCAATGGCCTGGTCGTGGACGTTGTCCGCAAAGATATCAAAAACCTGCATCTGGCAGTTTACCCGCCGACGGGCAGGGTTCGTGTCGCCGCACCGCTTTTAGTAAGCGATGAGGCTGTGCGCCTTGCGGTCATATCCAAGCTGGCCTGGATCAAGCGCCAGCAGGGCAAGTTTGAAGAACAGGATCGTGAAACCCCTCGTGAATATGTCAGTGGGGAAAGTCATTATTTTCAAGGCAGACGATACCTGCTAAATGTCACAGAGCGCGACGGGAACTGCCAGGTAGTCGTGCGTAATAAGAAGATCATCGACCTGTTTGTGCGCCCTCAAAGCACCATGCTCCAGCGCGAGCGCGTGATGCTTGCCTGGTACCGGGTGCACCTACGGCAGACTGTCCCGCCACTGATTGTCAGATGGGAAAGTAAAATCGGTGTTCAAGTGGCGGATTGGGGTATCAAGCAAATGAAAACCAAGTGGGGCACGTGCAACATCGAGGCGCGCCGCATCTGGCTCAATCTGGAATTGGCGAAGAAGCCTGCTCCTTGCCTTGAATTTATCCTTGTCCATGAAATGGTGCATTTGTTGGAGCGCAGACACAACGAGGCGTTTGTGGATTACATGAACCAATTTATGCCCCAGTGGCGGCTATATCGTGACCAGTTGAACCGTGCCCCTTTGAAGCACGAAACTTGGAGCTACTAGTTGTGAACCTTCAGAACATTGTAGAAAGGTCTAACCTACTCACCTTCAAGACATCGTGGAATCCACTGCTCTAGCTAGAATTCACCTACTCGTGATCTTAGTGAAAGCAGGTGAAACCATGAGCGATGAATTGGCAATCTGACGCACAGCAATCTATCTTCTACGCAGCGGAAGGACACCGACAGAAGTGGCCCAGGAAGTGAAGCGATCCTTGGCCTGGGTGTACAAATGGCAAAAGCGTTGTTTCGAAGCCAGTGACTGGCAAGCGCTTGTGGATCGTTCTCGAGCGCCCAAGCATATGTCGAAGAAACTGCCGGTGGACATTTGTGAAGAAATTCGGGCAGTTCGCAAAGAGCAAGCCTAAAACCTTTTAGCGCAAACCCGTTCCATACAACAAAGCGAGCATTTTGGGGCAAGGGCGTGGCACCACGTTCGCCCGATATTCCACAAAGGGCCGTCCACTGCCCCAGGATATTCCGGATTCAAGCGCCGCGCCGCTTCGACGGCTGCCCGCTCGGTTTTCGCCTGGCTGACGCCAAGCCGGTAGAGAACTCGGATGGTGTGAACATCGGGCTTGATATCCATATTTTTTCGGTCAAGGTCATCGAAGCGGATTGTAAAAGCTGCTTCAATAAGTAACACCGCCATGCTGGCGATCCCTGAGCCAACGCCGTGAATGCTCATAAAAGTGCGCTTGACTTCCGAAGCGCGCTTACCTTTCCAGATATTCGAAGCATCGCCTCCACATTCCTCAACCACAATCCTGGTAAGCTCTTTCAACGTGCGAGGCGCATCGTTGATGTAACGCGGGCGCCGCGGCAGGTGAGCAAACAAGTCCGCCAGTTCATCTAATGACATCTGGTAAATGCGGTGAGGATCCAGATGCCCCAAATACTGCTGAATATCATAAGGGATCGTCCAGATGATATCCGCTTTCGTCCCCCGATCCAGACAGGTTGCAAGGCTGAAGGCGTACGGATCGGAAGCAACCAGGGGCGCTGCTTCTGGAATAACCGTAGGTAGTAGCGCTTCTGATTCGAAATTCTGACTGCAATCGAATAGGGCTTGCCTGATATCTTCGAGATCGTCACTGCGGGTCATTTCCGTTCACCTTACTCCTCAACCCATCTCCCAATCAATCCAAGAACAACTGTCCCCGTTACTCTTATACTATACAATAAAAAACATGCTCTGTATCAACATCAACCGTCAGACCAGTCAACCTTCTAAGGCTCGAACAATCTCATCCGCCCGATACAAGCGATTGCGCGCCTGCCCGGTCACCTCTCGCAGGATACCGATCCCCTCCAACCTCTCGATATATCGCTGTGCCGTCCGGTAGGGTACATTCAACGCCGACTCAAGCTGCCGAATATTCAGTATCGGGCGCTCGAAGAGCACGTCCAGGGTTTGCAGTAACCGCGCCTCTGCCCGCTCCATCCGAAGGCGCTCCTGGTAGGCTGAGCGCAATTGCCCAAGGCGCTCGATGCGGGTAATAGCATCCAGAGATTGGCTGCTGACCCCTTTGAAGAAAAAGAACAACCACTTCTCCCATTCGCCGCGCTGGCTGACCATCAGCAAGCGGTCGTAATAATCCAGCCTACGAGCCTCAAAAAAAGCGCTCAGGTAGAGCAATGGCTGGGAGATCAATCCCCACTCGACCAGCAACAAGGTCACTAACAAGCGCCCTACCCGCCCGTTCCCATCCAGGAAAGGATGGATAGCCTCGAACTGGTAATGGATCAAACCGGCGCGTGCCAGCTGTGGGATATCCGAAGGAGTGTGGATAAATTTTTCGAGGCTATCCAGAGCCTGGTGCATCTCGCCGACTGGCGGCGGGACAATAGTGGCGCTCTCGATGGTACTGCCAGGTGGGCCAATCCAATTCTGGCTGCGGCGAAACTCACCCGGCGTGAGGTGCTCACCGCGCACGCCGTCCATCAGTATTCCATGCATCTCCCTGATCAGGCGCAGGCTCACCGGCAAGGTCTTTGAACGCTCCAGGCCGTAGTCCAGAGCGCGCACGTAGTTGTGCACCTCACGCACATCTGAGGCGTCTTCGAAAAAGGATAATTGCGCCGATTCATATTGGTACAGGTCCACCAACGAAGCGTGCGTCCCTTCGATACGGGAAGAAAGCACTGCCTCGCGTCGGATAAACGGGCGCACCAGGATATACGGCGAAGGTAGTGTATCTGCCAGGCTGGCCAGCCGGCCCAGGTTGCGTTCCGCCTCACCTAAGGCGGAGATCAGCGAGGTCGACCATTCGATAGTAGGAGGCAGTGGGTCAGGTACGAATGCCCAATATCCTTTCGATGTACGGAGCACGCGCCCAGGGGCGGCGCTAGAGAAATTATCAGGATCCATGAGGGGTAAGTTTACAAATATGGGTGTCTTCTGTTGTCATTTTATGTCTAAAGTGCAAATAATGCAATCAGTTATTTGCACTTTTTTGACTTTTGATCACCTCTGAGATAGAGATGAACGTCCCCTGTATTGGTGGTCAATCATTTCAATATCTTGACAATCGACAAACATCTCGATAGGCAGGTCTTAATGATTCTGCCGGCCTTGCTCGATGGGGTCTTTTGTTGGATATACATTCCCTCCTTCACTGTGACTGTACACTCACTCCCCAGGTTGCTGAATGAGCCTGCCAATGAACGCTATAAAAAATGACATACCTTTCGGGTAGCGTTTTTAGGCGAGAATAGACTTTGCACTCGGCTTGGCGGCCAGGATCGCTTGTTACGCTCTCAGGTAGATGTTCTGGGTATATCCTCGCCATGGCTTCGTGAAAGACCTAATCAATGGGTGGTTTAACCACAATCGGCGGGATGGATTCTTGGCTGGCATTCGGTAAATCTTGGTCAGCGAGACCTGCCACATAGCGCAGTAGAACTCCTCGATGGAACCTCCAATGCCTGCCCACTTTTTTGGCAGGAATTCTCCCCTGTTGTGCCAGGGTGTAAACCGAAGAACGTGGTATCTTGAGCAATTCCGCAGCTTCATCCACTGTAAGAATATCCGATTGGGTTG
>JADYYC010000209.1 GCA_020853835.1 Anaerolineales bacterium | reverse complement strand
GGAAAAAGGTCGCGAATGACAGGGAAGACACCTGAACCCAACATCGAGTTGTCGGCGGATATCCGCGACAACCTGGGCACGCGGCGCATTCCGCCGTTGCGCGCCTCGCATTTCCCTGACGCCGGGGCGGCTGTTCAAACCCTGACCTCCTCCACACGCCCGGCAGGCACGGTCGATGTACTGTTGGTCAACCCGCCTACACCGGATGGCGGCATCTGGATCCGCAGCCAGCACCGCGTGGGGCGGCGCAGCCGCGAGAACATGATCTGGCCGCAGGTCAGCCTGGCGCAACTGGCCGCCTTGCTGCACCCCGACTACTCGGTCGAGATCGTGGATGCGATCGCCCTGCGCATGAGCTGGGCCGAGTTCGAAGACCTGCTGCGCGACCGCCGGCCGCGCTACTACCTTACCCAGGTCACCGCCCCCACCCTCACCAACGACATGTACGGCGTGTTCCTTGCCAAAAGCCTGGAAGCCGTCACGCTGGCGTTTGGCACGCACGTCACGCCGGTGGCGCAGGAAACCCTGCGGGCTTACCCGGCCCTGGACTTCGTGCTGCGCGGCGAGCCGGAGATGACGCTGCGTGAGCTGATCGACACCTACGAAGTCGCCCAGGGACGCTGGCTGGTGGATGAAGAGGGCCGTCTGCGGCGGTCCGATACGGGCGAGCCAGCCCAGGGCCACCAGTACACCTGGAAGATGTGGACCGAATCCGACCCCACCTGGCGCCCGGCCTGGACCTACCCTGCAGAACCGGCGCAGGGCGATAACGGCGGCAGCCCGTCTAAGCTCTCGCTGCCGGCCCTGCCCGCGTTCCAGCCGCTGCCCAAAAGCCCCCAGCCCTCGGCGGAGCAGTTCGCCTCGATCAAAGGCCTGGGATGGCGCAAGTCGGGCGAGATCGTCCTGAACTGGGATCGCCCGTTCTTCCGCAGCCTCGACGACCTGCCCATGCCGCTGCACCACCTGCTCCCCCTGAGCAGTTACCGCATGCCGATGATCAAGGGCGCTTACGCGTTCGTCGTGACCAGCCGTGGCTGCCCCGCCGGGTGCAAGTACTGCATCAAGCACGTCAGCTACCAGTTCTCGGTGCGCCTGCGCTCACCCGAAAAGCTGCTCGAAGAAATCCAACTGCTCTACGACCTGGGCGTGCGTCACATCCACATGTATTCCGACCTGTTCACCGTCAGCCGTGATCAGGTGGTCGAGCTTTGCCGCCTGCTGATCGAGAAAGGCCCCAAGGTCACCTGGACATGCAACAGCCGCGTCGATTACGTTGATGAAGAAGTGCTGTCTTTGATGGGGCGCGCGGGCTGCGAGTTGATCTCATGGGGGATCGAAAGCGGCAACGAGGAGATCCTCAAGCGCGCCCACAAAGGGTACCGCATGGAGCAGGCTTACAATGCCCTGCGCTGGGCCAGGCAGGCCGGGATCAAGAACTGGGGCTACTTCATCATCGGGCTGCCGGGCGAGACCAAAGAGACCATCCGGGAGACGATCGATTTCTCGAAGAAGCTTCCCCTCGATATCGCCCTGTTTCACGTCGCCGCCCCCTACCCCGGCACCCCGTTTTTCTTCGAAGTGGTGGAAAACGGCTGGTTTCGCCCCGGCGTGAACTGGGAAGAAGTCGATATGGACCAGGCGACCGTGCTGGACTATCCCGACCTCAAAGCCGAGGACCTTTTATACTGGCAAAAGCGCGCCTTTCGTGAGTGGGCCTTCCGCCCCGGGCCGGTCATCACCTTTATCAAGGGGATGAACTCCTGGGCGGGCTTCAAGAGCGCCCTCGACATCGGCATCCAGACCCTGGGGTGGATCAAAAGCTGACCCTGCCGGGGCGCCCCCGGCTCAGCGCGGCCGGGCTGGCATGGCCGGCCATCCTGTTCATCGTCAGCGCCGGCGCGTCCGCGTGGCTTTCATACAACCGGACGCCGGCGCTGCGCTCTTTTCTGTACATTCTGCTCGCGGCGGGGCTGTTTTTCGCCATAGCCAACAGCCCCGTCAGGCTGCAGCGCCGGGCGGCCTGGGCGCTGCTGGTCCTCGCCGCCGCTTTTAGCCTCTCCTGGACGCTCACGCACGACTTTGCCGCCGACCCAGGCGAGTTTGGCTGGATCAACTCGCTGGGGAGCTGGCTGAACGCCGCCCTGCCGGTCAAAGCAGGGCCAACGCTGCACCCCAACGTGGCCGCGGGGACGCTGCTCGTCAGCCTGCCGTTTGGCGCTCTGTTCGCCTGGGGGGCAGCCGCGCAGCGGAAAGCGGGTCCGTTTGCCCTCGCGGCCGGCGCGAGCGCGGTGATCCTGCTCGGGCTGCTGCTCACCGACAGCCGCGGGGCCTGGGCCGGCCTGGGCGCGGCGGGCCTGCTTGCGGGGCTGGCCGCCGTCCAGCGGCGCTGGTTTGCAAGCCGGGCAGCCAAAGGGCGCTTTTGGGCTGCGCTGCTCACGCTCGCCCTGCTGCTGGCGGCGCTGTTGGCGCGGCTGGGCTATCTCGACCGTTTGACGGGCGAGATTCCAGACCCCGGCGGCTCGATGCAGCCACGCAGCGCCCTCTGGCGTGAGGGGTTGGGGCTGGCGAGGGACTATTTCTTCACCGGCGCGGGGCTCGACACGTTCAGCCTGAACCATGCCGCCTACTCGATCTTGACCCACGTCCCCTTTACGGCGCATTCTCACAACGCGTTCATCGAAGTGTGGGTCGAGCAAGGCCTGGTCGGGGCGGCCGCCCTGCTCTGGGGGACGATCGTAGCGGCGGGGTGGGCCTGGAAGGCCCTGGACCGACAGGACGTCCCGGGGCTTGCCTGGGCGGGGCTGGCGGCGCTGTGCGCGGCGGGCGTGCACGGGATGGTGGAGGTGGTTTTTTACGG
>JADYYC010000208.1 GCA_020853835.1 Anaerolineales bacterium | reverse complement strand
AGCGCCGATAAGCGGGGACGTAAAACGGCCGCTTGACCGTTATGGCCTTCACGGGTTTAGCGCGGATTTCGATCTCGATCTCGACGCCGGTTTTGGCGATTTCGCTTGACACCAGCGCCATGCCGAGATAGCGCTCTGTGGTCGGCGAGAACATTCCGGAGGTCACGTGACCGACTTCGCGGCCCTGGTGAAGGACGGGATAATGCTCACGCGCGACGCCCCGCTCGACCATCTCAAAGCCCACCAGCAAGCGTTGTGGGCCCTCGAGTTTTTGCTTTAACAGCGCCTCTCGCCCGCTGAATGACTTATCAAGGCTCAGGGCAAAACCCAGGCGGGCCTCGAGCGGTGTGATCCCGGGGCCGATTTCATGGCCGTAAAGCGGCAGGCAGGCTTCGAAACGCAGGCTGTCGCGCGCGGCCAACCCGATCGGGAACGTTCCCTCCGCCTCCCCGGCCTTAAGAATCCCTTCCCACACAGTCAACGCCGACTCTGCCGGAAAGAACAATTCAAAACCATCCTCGCCGGTGTAACCGGTGCGGCCCAGCAGGATGGGGACGGAATCGAACAGTTTTGTCTGTACGGCGGTGAAGCGCGCCACCCCCTGCAGGTCGGCCTGCGCCAGCCGGTCGAGGATCGCAGGCGCTTTTGGTCCCTGGAATGCCAGCATGTACGTCTCTTCGGAGATATCTTTCACCTGGACATCGAATTCTCGGGCGTGCATTTTGAGCCAGGTGAAGTCCTTCTCGCGGTTCGAGGCATTGACCGCCAGGAAGAAGTAGTATCCGAATTCGGGATCGGGGAGCTTATAGACAAACAGATCGTCGATGCAGGTGCCATCTTGATAGCAAAAGATGGCGTAATGCGCATCGAGCATTTTCATTTCTGTTACGTTGTAGGAAACCATCTGATTGACGAACGCTTCAGCGTCTGTCCCGCGCACTTCGATCTGCCCCATGTGGTCAATGTCGAAAAGACCTGCAGCCCGGCGGGTCGCATGGTGTTCCTGAATAGGCCCGCTCGGATACTGGACGGGCATCTCCCATCCAGCAAAAGGCACCATCCTGCCGCCGTGATCGACATGCCATTGGTATAGTTGGGTTCTTTTTAGGTTGTCAGTCATTTTTTCTCCTGATAATTTAGTGCCTGGTTGAGGGATTGTGAAGAAGAAGGTAGCGCCTTTATCCGGTTCTGCTTCTGCCCAAATTTGCCCGCTGTGCATGGCAATGATCTTATGCGCGATCGCCAACCCCAGCCCGAACCCCGGGTATTCATGCTGACCGTGCAGCCGCTGAAACGGTTGGAACAGCTGGTCCTGGTACGCCATCTGGAACCCTGCTCCGTTGTCGCGCACAAAAAATACCCGCCCGCCCGCTTCTTTAGATGAGCCGAACTCGATTTCTGGCTCAGGCTGGTTGGAGGTGAACTTGAGGGCATTGTCGATCAGGCAGGACAACAACTGCGCCATCAGGACGCGGTCCGCCTGGACCACGAGGTCAGGCGCAATTCTGATGCGGACGTTTCGCTGGGGTTCTTTTTGTCGCAACTCCCCGGAGATTTCGCGGGCGAGATCGCTCAAATTGACCCTCTCGATCGCCAGGCCCGATTTGCCGATCCGGTAGAACTTCAGCAAGCCATCGATTGTGTCTGAGAGGTTGCGGGATGAGGCATGGATATATTCGAGATAAGCCTTTGCCATTGGATCCAGTTTTTCGCTGTAATCCTCGATAAGCGCCTGGCTGTAACCATCGATCCCGCGCAGGGGGGCGCGCAAATCGTGAGACAGGAAGTGAAGCAGCATATCCAGCTCGTTTTGGGCATGGAGGGCAGGATTGCGGTCTGCCTCAGGATCCAGGGGCGTGTTCATATCGGGCTTGGTGATGTGATCATTCCAGATTTCAAGTGAAAACGCAGGCCGATTGATCTTAGTATACAGACATCTGCGACTTTTAGGCAATAGAGAAAAGCATGGAAATCCGTGGATATTCGTCCTGTTGAGAGACATGGTAGCCATATCCAATATTATGGATATTTCGCACAAACTGCATACAAAAAGATATAATTGTTTTCAGAATATCGATCCTCAGAACCGGTTGCGTAGCAGGCAATGGATCTGATCAACAAAGGGAATCACAAAATGGATGTTGGAAGTCGTCTCAGACAGCTTCGTTCAGAAAGAGAAAAATCAATGCGGTCGCTGGCGCGGGAAAGCGGTCTTTCGACCAACGCGCTGAGTATGATCGAGCGTGGGCGGACATCTCCGTCCGTCAGCACGCTCTACAAACTGGCTAACGCGCTGGAGGTTCCGATCACGGCGTTTTTCCGCCTCGAGCCCGATCGTTCAGATGTCGTTTTTCGCCGTAAAAGCGAGCGGAGTAATGTGAACATTTCAAAGGGGGTGTGGGAAGGTCTTGGCGGCGAGGCTTTCACCGGGCGGATCGAAGCTTCCATTATCACAATCGAAGCGGGTTCTGACAGCGGCTCGTTCGGGATGCTGCACAGCGGTGACGAGTTTGTGCTCTGCCTGGAAGGTCAGGTCGAGTACACGGTTGAAGACCAGGCATACTTGCTCAAGGCGGGCGACAGCCTGATATTCGCCGCCCAACTGTCGCACCGCTGGCGTAATACGGGTGCGGGAATGGCTCAATTGGTCGTCGTCATCGCCGGCTTTGAGCATGGCGAGCAGCCGAGCGAGTTTCACACCTTTCGTCAAGAATAATAGAATACAAATTGCGATCAACCGGGGTAGCTTCTGCGCAGATTTGCCCCTGCGTGCTATAATTCGCATCCAGCCGGCTTGATGGATCGGGATGAATTTTGACTATGATTACGCCCTATATTTTATCGCCCGCGGTGGTTACCCAATTTTGGAGGCGGTCTCTCGACCCCAATTTCCGCGCCAGCGGGGAGGTTGACCTGCGTCGGGCGGTCAGGCGCTGTTTGCCTGGCTCTTAAGGACTCAATTTGCCATCCGGTCGCCCGACGCAAGAATGCGTAGGGCGATTTTTTATGATATCGAGGAGGAGTGCCATGTATAAAACGCATACCTGTGGAGAACTGCGCCGCGCGCATATCGGACAGCAGGTCGAACTGGCGGGGTGGGTGCATCGCCGCCGAGATCACGGGGGGATTACCTTTGTCGATCTGCGCGACCGGTTCGGTCTGGTCCAGGTAGTAGCCGACCCGGCTACCTCGCCACAGGCGCATCAAAAATTGGAGGACGTCCGCAACGAGTGGGTGATCCAGGTCACAGGAACGGTGCGCAGCCGGCCGCCCGGGTCCGAGAATCCTCATCTCGCGACGGGTGAAATCGAAGTGGAGACGTCCGAAGTGCGGATCTTGAACCCCGCAAAAACCACGCCTTTTTCGATCAACAAGGATGAAGAAGTCGACGAAAACACGCGCCTGCGCTACCGGTATCTGGATCTGCGCCGGGAGCAAATGAGCCGCAACATCCTCCTGCGCCACCGGGTTGTGAAATTTATCAGGGACTTTCTCAACGATCACGGCTTTATCGAAGTGGAAACGCCCATCCTTTTCAAGACCACGCCCGAGGGCGCCCGCGACTACCTGGTGCCTTCGCGCCTGCACCCGGGCGAGTTTTACGCCCTGCCGCAGTCTCCCCAGCAGCTCAAACAGTTGCTGATGGTCGCCGGCGTCGAGCGTTATTTCCAGATTGCGCGCTGCTTCAGGGACGAGGATCAGCGGGGCGACCGCCAGCCCGAATTCACCCAGCTCGACCTGGAAATGTCCTTTGTTGAGCGGGAGGACGTCATGGCGCTGGCCGAAGAGCTCTTCACCAAAATGGTGGCCGAGGTGACGCCTCATAAACGGCTGTTTGCCAGCCCCTGGCCGCGCTTCACCTATCGAGAAGTGATGGAGCGATTTGGCAAGGACAACCCCGACTTGCGCTACGGTCTGGAATTGAAAGATGTGCGCGACCTGGTCGAGAACAGCGGCTTCAAAGTCTTCGAAGCTGCGCTTGCACAGGGCGGGGACGTGCGCGCCCTCAACGCCAAGGGTTGCGCCGATTACACCCGCAAGCAAATCGATGAACTGACCGAATACGCCAGGAACTTTGGCGCAAAGGGCCTTGCTTATATCGCCCTGCCGAAGGATCAGGAGATGCGTTCCACATTTGCGAAATTCCTCACGCCTGAATCGTTGGAAGCTCTAATGACTCGTTTGGAGGCGGAGCCGGGCGACTTGCTCTTGTTCGTGGCCGACAGGCCTGCCGTGGTATTCGAGACGCTGGCACGCCTGCGCGTCCTGCTCGCGGAGCGGCTGCAATTGGCCGACCCGGACGTGCTGGCTTTCTGTTGGGTGACAGATTTTCCTTTTGTAAGCTGGTCGGAAGAAGAGCAGCGCTGGGATCCCAGCCACCACCTGTTCACCTCGCCCATGCCGGAGGACATCCCGCTGCTGGATGTCGACCCTGGAAAAGCGCGCGGCCAGCAATATGACATGGTCTTGAATAATTATGAAGTGGGCGGCGGATCGATCCGGATACATGACCGCCAGCTCCAGGAGAAAGTTTTTGCGCTGATCGGGTTGGAGCCGGACGTGGCGCGCGAACGCTTTGGTCACCTGTTAGAAGCCTTCGAATACGGCACACCGCCGCATGGCGGCATCGCTCCCGGCATCGACCGCATTTGCATGATACTGGCGGGCGAGCCAAACATCCGCGAAGTGATCGCATTTCCCAAAAACCAGGCCGCCAGGGACGTGATGGGCGATGCTCCTTCACCTGTTGAACCGAAACAGCTCGAAGACTTACATATTCGGGTTGTGCCGCCAAAAAACTGATTTATTGCCAGGTTTGGCGTATTCTCTAATGTGAATCACCTACTCACAAATTTTCTTTTATGGTATAAGATAGATACCCTGCCGTGCGCGTGATGCCGCAATACCGGTTCTGAGCCAACAATTTTTAATCGGGTTTCAATCTTCAAATCGTGACGCGATAGGCTAGGGCCAAGGCGAAGCGATTGAGGCGAGACCCAACCTGCGAAGGCAGGTTCAGAACTAGGCAGCACACGGCTCGGTGGGGTTCTGGTCATGATCGAAGAATTAATAAAGGCACAGCGCCTCTCTTGCAGGTGAGGCGCTGTGCCTTTTATTATTGACTGAGGCGCGTCAAGTTCAACTAAAACAAGACTGAGGCCAGCTCGGCGCGATATTCACGCACAATGGGGTCTTCGTCTCCCAGCAGCTCGAGCAGGGCGAGAAAAACCAGCCTGGCTTTGCCATCTTTGAACCGCTTATCCTCGCGCAGAATATCCAGCAACCCATCCATAGCCGCCTCGTGATTGCCGCGCAGCACCAATTCGAGCGCCCGCCTGTAAGCGGATTCGAGGGGTGAAACGTCTGGCGCCGGCTTGCCAGAGCGCAGCCATTCGATTTCTTGTACTAAGGGAAGCAGCGATTGAGCGGCATTGAATTCCTTGCTGGCAGGAATGCTCTGCAGGATGTGGCTGCTCTCATCGATCTCGCCCAAGAAGATCAGGCACTTTGCCAGCCCGAGCAACGCAGCCGGTTGGCTCGGATTCTCCTGGAGTATTTGGCGGAACTCGGTCTCTGCGCGCCCGTACTGGCGCAGATATAACAGGCTCATCCCTTTTTCAAGCGCCAGATCGCTCTTTGTAGGGGCAATCGAACGCAAAAATTCTCGTATACGCGGCTCTGGCTGGACGCCCGTAAATTCCGCGACCATTTTCCCATCTCGAAAAGCCTTGACAGCCGGGATGCCGTGAATGCCGTATCGGATTGCCAGGCTGTTGTTCTCATCTACGTTCAATTTGGCCAGGCGGAAACTGCCCTGACCCTCTTCCGCCAGCCGTTCCAGCATCGGTCCCAGCGTTCGGCAGGGCCCGCACCATTCAGCCCAAAAATCCACCACAACCGGCACCTGCTGCGAGTAGGCCAGCACTTCGATCTCAAAGTCAGATTCTGAGACATTAACAATGAAATTCGATGTCATTTTTTCTAAATCTCCAGTCACTAAAACCGCTGCAGGCCAGCCCGATAGACGCGGCTGCATGCACCATTCGCATTGTACCAGCATTATATAAGAATTCTGTTGTATGTATGTAAGCGTCGCATCTACAGTCCTGTAATTTCAAGGGACGATTATCCAGCCTCCAAAGATCAGACCTGGGGCATAGTTCTTGCACCATCCTGACAAAACCGCTTTGCGAGGCGTCTGTGAGCTCAACACAAGATATTTCCTCCCGCCGCTTGGGTTTTCATTATTATCCGGACACGCTTCATTATCAGGTTCAGGACCTGGAGCAGTGGGTTCCTGAACTGCTGCGCATGGGTGCTTCGTGGCTGACCATGCTGGCGCCCCTTGAGCGCGCGATCCCCGAATATTTCATTACGGGGTTGGTGGAGAACGGGATACAGCCGGTTTTACATTTCCAGATGCCTGTTCGTGTCCACTCCTCCATGGATACAATTCATTTGTTATTGCGCCAGTATGCCCGCTGGGGCGTCCAATGGGTCAGTTTCTTCGATGCGCCCAACTCCCGCCGGAGCTGGGCTGTTTCGGATTGGGCGCAAAGCGACCTGGTGGAGCGGTTTCTGGATCTATTCCTGCCGCTCGCTGCGGCCGCCGTGGAAGAAGGGTTGACGCCGGTCCTGGCTCCCCTCGAACCGGGCGGCGATTATTGGGATCTATCTTTTTTGCAGAGCAGTCTACAGGGCTTGCAGAGGCGCGCCCCGAATGGTCTGCTGGAACGGCTGGCGTTGAGCGCTTACGCCTGGACGAAGGGGAGGCCGCTCGACTGGGGGATCGGCGGCCCCGAACGCTGGTCGAAAACGCGCCCTTATCACCCAGCAGCCGAGGGCGGGGATCACCTCGGTTTTCGCATCTTTGATTGGTACAACAGCATCGCACGCCAGGAGCTTGGCCGGGAAATGCCTCTCTTGTTGCTGCGCGCTGGCAGCCTGCCATCGGACGCGATCGATCCGCAAACCGGTCGCCCCGATTTGAACGCGCACGCTCAGACCAACCTGGTCATCGCGCAGGCATTGGAAGCGGGACCGGAGAACGACCCAGGGGCAATCCCGGCAAATGTCATTTGTTGTTGTCTGTGGTTGTTGTGTGCGGAGGCTAACAGCCCCCACGCCGGGGAAGCCTGGTTTGGAACGGGCGATGACCCGCTGCCGGTTGTCAATGCTTTCTATCGTTGGGGCGCTCGCCGGGCGCTCGTCAGGCTGGAGACTGGCGATCAGGCGCCTGATGAAGCGCCGGTTGAGGAAAATGCCCCGCTTGAACACCCGTCCCAGGCTCCCGAAGCCGAGGTCGATACCGTAGGTGAAGAACCCTCCAAAGCCGAGCAAACCCAGCCCCCCGCCATTGTCGAGGATAAAACGCCGCTTGAGGAGAGCAGCCCCAAACGCCCAACCGTGCTGGGGAAGTTCCTGCAGGACGATCAAAGCCCTTCAGCAGATGGGCGCGCTATATCGCATTACGTGCTTCTGCCTCTGTATGCCTGGGGCGCAGCCGAGTGGGACGTGGCTTCGATCCAGCCTTTGCTCGAAGATTCCCATCCTACGATTGGTTTCTCTTTGGAAGAAGCCCGCCTGGCGGCGCGGGTTACTGTGGTCGGCGGGGCGGGCGCGATTTCGGACGAAGCCCTCGAAATGCTGCGCGCCAATGGCTGCAAGGTGGAACGGGTTCTGGAGAATGGCACGCTAGTTGCACCATAAGGTGAAGCGGGGCCCGAGAGAAGCTCGATAAACTGGTCAATGATAAACGCAAGTCTTGCGAGGTTTCGAACACAAAGCGAAGAGGAGTTCAATGTTTGATAATCCGCTAAATTCAACCACAATGACAGGTCCCGCCGATCCAGTTTGCCCGCTTCCGGTGTTGAAGGTAATTGGGCTGGGCGGCGGCGGGTGCAATGCCGTCGAAAGGATGATGGAGCTCGATTTGCGGGGGATTGATTTTATCGCGGCCAACACCGATTCTCAGGCATTGAAGACCAACCCAGCGCCGCAGAAGGTGCTGTTGGGACCCAACACGACGCGCGGCCTGGGGGCTGGTGGGGACCCCGAGCGGGGCAGGGCTGCGGCAGAGGAGAGCCGCAAGGAACTGGCTGCGGTCATGTCGGGCGCGGATATGGTTTTTCTGACGGCTGGCATGGGCGGCGGCACCGGCACAGGTTCAATACCAGTTGCAGCCGAGATCGCCCGCTCCCAGGGGGCGGTCACGATTGCCATCGTGACCACGCCGTTTTCTTTCGAGATGGGCCGCCGCCAGAAGAACGCCGCGGCGGGATTGAGCCTCTTGCGTGATCACACCCATACTTTGGTCGCCATTCCAAATGACCGGCTGTTGTACGTGGCGCCGCGCAACTTGCCCATGGAAACCGCATTCCGGCTTGCGGACGACGTGCTTCGCCAGTCCGTCCAGGGGATTACCGAGTTGGTGACCGAACCCGGCCTGGTCAATGTAGATTTTGCTCACATCCGCCGCCTGATCCTCCTGGGGGGCGGGGCGCTCATGGCCATCGGGCAAGGGCAGGGAGAGCACAAGGCAGAGCAAGCCTTGGATCAGGCGCTGCACCATCCCTTGATGGATACCGTTTCTTTGGCGAACGCGCGCGGCGTAATTGTGAACTTTACCGGCGGGAACGACCTGTCTTTGTATGAAATTCAATCTGCCCTGGCAAACTTACAGGCTCAGACCGGCCCACAGACGGAGATCGTGTTTGGCGTGATCTCCGATGAGCGCATGAGAGACCGCCTGCAGGTCATTCTGATGATCACGGGCCTGGGTTCGCCCACCCTGGAAGAGACGATGGGCCTGCGTCCGGAACGAGAACGGCCTGCGGAACGCCTGCCCGAGCCAGCTTTGCCGCTCTCCGGCGCAAAGCGCAGCTATCGAGAGCGCGATCTGCCGCCCTTTTTTAGAAACCGCATCCGATAATGACCATGAACGAGCGGATTATTGCGAATGCTTGTAAAGAAGTGTACCGCCGCTTTCCCGAAATGCGCGGCACGCGGCCCAAGATCCAGCCATTTGGGCCGAAAAAGAACAACGCCACAAATCCATCTCTCAGGTATGTGTTGACTTTTCAAGGAAAAGGTGAGACGGAGACGCGCAAGTCGCTCCTATACACCGTGCGTGTGGTTGTTAATTCGCAGGGAAAGATTTTGAAAATGAGCATGTCGCGTTGATCATGGAAAAGCAGCTTCGTAATCTCCTCAATAGGGTCGAAATCTTGTTCTGGACAGCCTCCGTGAGCTTGATGCG
Source organism: Anaerolineales bacterium (assembly GCA_020853835.1). Taxonomy (GTDB): domain Bacteria; phylum Chloroflexota; class Anaerolineae; order Anaerolineales; family UBA4823; genus UTCFX2. The sequence goes on along the minus strand of JADYYC010000208.1, from coordinate 28 downwards.
GAATCAACGCGCGTCCAGGCTGGCTGTT
>JADYYC010000207.1 GCA_020853835.1 Anaerolineales bacterium | reverse complement strand
CCCGACGAAGGGCATGCTTTTTTGAAGATCGAGAACGTCATCGACCACGAGGTCAAGCGGGTCGAGTTTCTGAGAAAGAGGCTGGAAGGATGAAATGGCTCACCTCAGCCTGTTGAGCGCTCAAGAGGTGGAATCGATCCACGCTGCAAGCCTGCGCATCCTGGCGGAAACCGGGATCGAGTTGAAGCACGCCGGAGCTCAGGCAGTGTTGTATGCGCATGGGGCAGTGATTGAGAAGGAACGGGTGCGCATGCCGCCAGAAATGGTCGAGCGGCTTCTCGCCTGCTGCCCTGGTCCTGTCAGGCTGCGCGGGCGCGATGGGCAGGTGCGAACCTTGGGGGACGGAGAGCTCCACTGGCACAATATGGGCGGCGCGCGTGATATCTACGAACCGCGCCTGGGCTGCCGCCGTAGGGCGGTGTTGCAGGATGTTGTGGACAGCGCACGCATTCTTGATGCGCTCGAGGGGGCTTCCACGGTTACCCCGTTTTACACCCCGCAGGACGTGCCTGGCGAGGTGATGGCGCTGGCGATGTATCGTCATACGCTGCCGCACACGCTCAAGCCTGTGCATGGGCCCGGGGTGCAAAACGCGGCCGAAACCCGCTTTATCTTGCGCATGGCTGAGGTGATCGGGAATCCCCCTGAGGTGCTTGCGCTTGGCATGTCGCCCGTCAGCCCGCTGACCTTTCCCACCGGCCTGGTGGAGGCCATTATTGAGATCGCTCGTGCTGGGGTGCCGTTTGGCCCGCTGCCCTGCCCTGTCGCCGGGACGACCGCTCCGCTTTCCCTCGCCGGGGCGCTGGCGCAGCAGAACGCTGAGCTGCTCGCCTGCATCGCTCTGGCTCAGGCGGTTCAGCCCGGGCTGCCCGTGATTTACACCGGGCGGCTGGCGATCATGGACCCGCGCACCGGCCTGTCGGTTTGGGGCGGTGTGGAGTTGGGTCTGATATCCGCCGGTACGGTGGCGTTGGGGCATCGCTACGGGCTGCCGGTGAATGTATATGGGTTTTCGACCAACGCCCACGCCTTTGACCTCCAGAATGGCTATGAGCGGGCGTTCAACGCCCTGATCCCGGCTCTCGCGGGCGCGGACGAGTTGTCCGGGATCGGCATGATGGAAACCGCGGTGATGGGCTCGCACGCCCAGATGGTGTGCGATAATGAGATCGCCGCCTCGGTGCGGCGTCTGCGGCGCGGCATCGTCGTCGATGCAGACGCGCTGGCGGTGGATGTGATCGCCTCCGTGATGGACGGGTCGCGTAATTTCCTGTCGCAGCGTCACACCCGCGCTCGTCTGAAGAGCGGTGAGATACTGTTGACACACCTGGCAGACCGGCGCACGGGGGAGGTCTGGGAACGGGAAGGTCGGGACGACATGGCAGCGCGCGCCCAGGCGCAGGCGGAACGGCTGCTCGCCGAGCACGAAGTGGAGCCGTTGACGCCATCCCAGGAACGTGAGTATGATAAAATCATGGAGGGCGCGCAAAGAGAACTCGCACGTCAATAGGAGAAAGAAAGCGATGTTGAAAAAATCTCAAGAAATGGCAAATCAGTTGGTCGAATGGCGGCGGGACTTCCACCGCCACCCCGAGGGTGGGTTTCGGGAAGTGCGCACCTCGCAGATCGTGGCGCAAACGCTGCAGGAGCTGGGCTACCGCGTGCGGAGCGGGGTCGGCCGCACTGGCGTGGTAGCGGATTTGGGGCAGGGTCACCCGCTGGTCGCGGTCCGGGCGGACATGGACGCCCTGCCCATCCAGGAGGCGAACGAAGCGCCTTACGCCTCCGAGAACCCGGGGTGGATGCACGCATGCGGACACGATTCTCACACCGCCATGGCGTTGGGCGTGGCCAGGCTTTTGGCGGGTGAAGACCTGTCGGGGACGGTGCGCTTTCTATTCCAGCCCTCCGAAGAAATGTACGACGCAGAGGGCTTGAGCGGCGCGCCGCGCATGATCGAGGATGGGGCGATGGAGGGCGTGGATCGGGTGCTCGCGCTCCACGTCGACCCGGCGACGCCCGTCGGACAGATCCGGGTCGGCTCGGGGCCCGCCTCTGGCGGGGTGGATTCCTGGTTCGCCGCCATCTATGGCAAGGGCGGTCACGGTTCCAGCCCGCACAAGACCGTCGATCCAATTTACCTGACTGGACACGTGATCCTGGCGATAAACGGCGTGATCTCGCGCCGGTTGGACCCGTTTGCTCCGGCAGTGTTGAGCATCGGCAGCCTGCAAGCCGGAAAAGCCGAAAACGTGATCCCCGACCAGGTGGAGCTTAACGGCACGATCCGCTACATGGATCCGCAAATCCAAAAGGTGATCCACGCCGAGTTGGAGCGTGCGCTCGAGATCGCGCGCACGCTGGGAGGCGACTACAGGCTCAAGATCGAGCTCGGCACGCCGCCGATGATCAACGACGAGGGCGTGGTCAGGCTGATGGAGGCCGCCGCGGGCGACCTGCTGGGGGCCGAGAACGTCCTCCCGCCGCTCGACGGGCTCGGCGCCGAAGATTTCGGCTGCTTTTCGGAGATCGCGCCCGGCGCGATGTTCGCCCTGGGGTGCCAGATCGAGGGTGACGTGCGCTTCCCCCACAACCCGCGCTTTGACATCGACGAGCGCTGTCTGCCGATTGGAACGGCGATCCTGGCGGAGAGTGTGCTTCGCATCATGCGCGGGGAAGGGTAGACAGCCTGTGGAAACCGCCCCGAGAGCCGTCCCTTCGCTGACCTTGCTCAATGAAGAGCAGATACAGTTGGTTCACCTGCGCTCGCTGGAGATCCTGAGGCGGGTTGGGGTGCGGGTGGATTCGCCCCAGGCGTTGGACGTCTTTCGCGGCGCGCCCGGCGCGCGCCTCGACCAGGACAGGCGCGTGTTACTAGACCCCGAATTGATCGAGTGGGCCATCGAAACCGCCCCTGCCGTCATAGAGGTGTTCGACCGGATGCAAAACCCCGTTTTTCGCCTGGGGGAGGGGCGCACCCGCTTCGGGGTGGGGGTGACAAACCTGTACTACCAGGAGCCGCTCGATGACCGCGTGCGGCCCTTCACCCGCCAGGATATGGCGCTTGGGTCCCGGCTGGGCGGGGCGCTGGCGGGCTTCGACCTGGTTTCGACGATTGGGATCTTGCAGGATTACCCGCCCGAAAGCGCCGATCATTACGCCGCGCTGGAGATGGTTGCCAACACGACCAAACCGCTGATTCTGCTGGTTTCGAATGAGGGGCTGTTCTCTGATGTGCTGGATTTGCTCGAAAACCTCACCGGCGAGCGCCAGCAAGACCCCTGCTTCATCCCCTATTTCAACCCGATCACGCCGCTGGTGATCAACCCCGGCACCGCCGATAAAATGCTGGAGACCGTCCGCCGTGGGTACCCGCTGATTTTCTCGAACTACAGCATGGCCGGGATGACCACGCCAATCACCCCCGCCGGCGCGCTGGCCCTGATGAACGCCGAGTTGCTTGCCGGCTTGGCGCTGGCGCAGCTTGCCCGCCCCGGGGCGGGAGTGATCCTGGGCAGCCTGCCCGCCTATTTTGACATGCGCACGATGCAGGATTTTTACGACCCAAAGAGCTTCCTGATCAACCTCGCCTGCGCAGAAATGATGGCGCATTACGGCCTGCCGCACGCCGGAACCTCGGGGAGCGGTCTGGGGTGGGGTCCTGATCTGGGCGCGGCTGGCCTGCAGTGGTTCAACCACCTGGCAAGCCTGCTCGGGAAATCCGGGTTGGCGCCGTTTGTGGGCGGCAACCTCGGCTCAAAAGTCTTCTGCCCCGCGCTGGTCGTCTACGCCGACGAAGTGATCGGCCAGGTCTTGCGCTTTTGGGAGGGCTTCGAGCTGGATGTCGAGGCGTTTGGGTTAGAGGATATCGTTCAGGCCGGCCCGGGGGGCAGCTTTTTGGACAGCGAACTGACGATGAAGCATTTCAAGCGCGCCTGTTTTGAGAGCCGCCTCTCGCCGCGCTGGAGCCTGGAGCGCTGGCAGCAGCGCGGTGAGCCGCAAATGGTGCAGTTGTTGCGTGAGCGCACCGTGCAGTTGCTCGAGGAGGCCGTCCCGCCCGAGGATCATCGAGAGCTGCTTGACAAGGGAGAGGCGTTCATTCGCACAGTCAGAATCTGATAAATCGAATGGTTTTGAAATCGAAAAGAGGCTTGACAAAAATAGCAAAACCTTCTCATTGTGGTATAATTAAATCTGTTGGGGCAGCTCCGGATTATGCGTGAGCTAAATCTGTGCATCAGTTTCTTTCTCTGGATAATTTGATCTCCCATAGCTGAACGTCATTAAATTTTTAATCGGTCGATTCGACCAGCTTTGACGCTG
>JADYYC010000206.1 GCA_020853835.1 Anaerolineales bacterium | reverse complement strand
GGGTGGACGCGGGCGGCGACCCGCGCCACATCCCCGATCTGACGTATGCGCAGTTCAAGGGTTTTCACGACCGCTACTACCACCCCTCCAACAGCCTGATCTATTTCTACGGCGACGACGACCCTGAAACCCGCCTGGAGCGCATGAGCGGCTACCTGGCGGAATTCGAGCGCCTCGAGGTTGACTCGGCTTTACCGCTTCAGGCAGAATTCACCCAGCCTCGCCACAGCGTGATCGCATACGATCCGGGCGACGAGCCGGACAGCTCGAAGGGCATGCTGGTGATGAACTGGCTGCTGAGCGAGACGAACGACGCGCGGAACATGCTTGGGCTCGGCATCCTGGAGCACATCCTGATCGGCACGCCCGCCGCGCCGCTGCGCAAGGCCCTCATCGATTCGGGGCTGGGCGAAGACCTGGCCGGCGTGGGGCTGGAAGGCGAGCTGCGTCAGGCCTACTTCTCGATCGGTCTGAAGGGCATGGCGGCAGGGGCGGATGGGGATTTGGTCGCGGCGGAGCAGTTGGAAACGCTGATCCTGGACACCCTGCGCGGCCTCAGCCAGCAGGGCATCGACCCGCAAACGGTGGCGGCTTCGCTCAACACGCTGGAGTTCCGCCTGCGCGAGAACAACACCGGTTCGTTTCCGCGCGGCCTGCTGCTAATGCTGCGCGCCCTCACAAACTGGCTTTATGACGGCGACCCCGTGGCGCCCCTGGCCTTTGCCGAGCCGCTGGCGTGGATCAAAGACCAGGTCTCGGCTGGCAACCCCTATTTCGAGGGGTTGATCGAGCGCTACTTCATCGACAACCCCCACCGCACCACGGTGGTGTTGAAGCCCCAGCCGGGGCTGCAACAGCAGCGCGATGGCGAGGAGCGCCAGCGCCTGGCAGCCGTCCAAGACGGGCTGAGCGAGGGCGAGTTGGAGCAGATCGTCGCTCAGACCCGCCACTTGAAGGCGCTCCAGGAGCGGCCAGATCCGCCCGAGGCGCTCGCCAGCATCCCTTCGCTCAAGCTCGAAGACCTCGAGCGCGCCAATAAGCTGATCCCCATCGAGGTGAGCGAGTTAGGCGGCGCCAAACTGCTGTATCACGATCTTTTCACCAACGGGATCCTGTACCTGGACATCGGGTTCGACCTGCACACCCTGCCGCAGGAGCTGCTGCCTTATGTGCCGCTTTTCGGGCGCGCCCTGCTCGAAACCGGGACGGACGCCGAAGACTACGTGCGGCTGTCCCAGCGCATCGGGCGCTCCACCGGCGGCGTCTGGACCGTCCCCTTCACCTCCTTCATTCGCAGCGCCGGTCAGGGCGCGGCGCGCCTGTTCCTGCGCTCCAAAGCCATCCCGGCCCAGGCGGGCGAGCTGCTCAGCATTCTGGACGACGTGCTCCGCACGGCGCGCCTGGACAACCAGGAACGCCTGCGCCAGATCGCGCTGGAAGAAAAGGCCGACAAGGAGGCGATGCTGGTGCCTGCCGGTCACAGCGTGGTCAACACCCGCTTGCGCTCCCTGTTCAACGAAGCCGACTGGGGGGCGGAGCAGATGGGCGGGGTGAGCCAGCTCTTCTTCTTGCGCGAGCTCATGCAACAGATCGATCATGATTGGCCCGCGGTGCAGGGGCGGTTGGAGGCGATGCGGCGCATCCTTTTAGACCGCAAGAACCTGGTCGTCAACGTCACGCTCGACGCGGACAACTGGCGCACGCTGCAGCCCTTGCTGGGCGAGTTCCTGGCGAAGTTGCCCGAGGCTGGGGCGGCGCCTGCCGCCTGGCGGCCGGGGCCCCGCCCAAGGTACGAAGGCCTGACCATCCCGGCGCAGGTCAACTACGTCGGGAAGGGCGCCAACCTGTTCGAGCTGGGCTACGCCGCGGACGGCTCGATCGACGTGATCACCAACTACCTGCGCACCACCTGGCTGTGGGAACGCGTGCGCGTGCAGGGCGGGGCCTACGGCGGTTTCTGCCTGTTCAACCAGCGCTCGGGCGTTTTGACCTACCTGTCATATCGAGACCCAAACCTGCTCGAAACGCTGGACAATTATGACCGGGCGGCGGCCTTCCTGAGCGAGGTCAGGTTCAGCCATGACGAACTGACCAGGTCCATCATCGGCGCGATCGGCGACATGGACGCTTACCAGCTTCCGGACGCCAAGGGTTTTGCCTCGATGCTGCGCCACCTGGTGGGCGAGACCGACGAAAGCCGCCAGGCCTGGCGGGAGCAGATCCTGGGCACGACGCTGGACGACTTTCACGCTCTCGGACAGGTGTTGGGGCGCCTGAACGACGCGGGGAGCGTGATCGTCATGGGATCGCAGGAAGCGCTGACCCGGGCCAACGCGGCGCGCCCCGGCTGGCTGGAGATCAACAAAGTACTCTGAGCAAAAAGGACTGAAGCGATGATGATTTCACTGCTTGTCAATGACCGGATTTTCGAGGTCGAATCCCCCGCAGGGGAGAGCCTGCTGAGCGTCTTGCGGCGCCTGGGTTTTTTTGGCGTCAAACATGGCTGCGAGACGGGGGAATGCGGCGCCTGCGCCGTGTTGATGGATGGAAAGACGGTCAATTCCTGCGTGATGCTGGCTGCCCAGGCGGTGGGGCACGCGCTGCAGACGATCGAGTCGGTCGGCGCCCACCCCGAACAGGGCTGGAAAATCACGCCCGGGCTGCACCCGCTCCAGCAGGCGTTTGTCGAGACCGGCGCGGTCCAGTGTGGGTTCTGCACCCCTGCTCAGATCCTGGCGGCCAAGGAGCTGTTGGATCGCAACCCGAACCCGAGCGAAGAGGAGGCGCGCCAGGCGCTGGCGGGCGTGCTCTGCCGCTGCACGGGGTATATCAAGCCCGTGCAGGCAGTGCTGCGAGCCGCGGCGGTGCTGCGCGGCGAGGCCGTCGAGCCGCTCGAAGGGCGGCTGAGCGGGGACGAAGGCATACCCGCTCCGGCGGACTGGCTGGGCGGCGGCGAAGGCGGGCCTGAGCCGGATGGGGGGCCGTTGGCGCCAGCCGGTTTGCCCGGCAGGGCGGTGCAGACCCGCACCCGCTTGCTGCCGCACATCACCGTCACACCCGAGACCGAAACATGGAGCAGCGTCGGCAGGCCCGAAAAGAAGGTGGACGCGGTGAAGCTGGTGCAGGGCAAGCCGGCGTTCACGGCGGACGTGGAGCCGCGCGGCATGCTGGTCGCCAAAGTCCTGCACAGCCCCGTGGCGCACGCCCGCATCGTTAAAATCGACGCCAGCCGGGCGCTGCAACTGCCGGGCGTGGCGGCGGTGCTCACCTGGAAGGACCTGCCGCGCGTGATCTACTCCACCGCCGGGCAATCGGACCCGATCCCGGGGCCGCTCGACAGCTTTTCGCTCGACCAAAAGGTGCGCTTTGTGGGCGACCGCGTGGCGTTCGTCGCCGCGGAGAGCGAGCAGATCGCCAACCAGGCGCTGGAACTGATCGACGTGGAGTACGAACCGCTGCCAGCCCTCTTCGACCCGGCCGAGGCCATGCTGCCCGGCGCGCCGGTGCTGCACGACGAGCCGGAGTACGTCAATTTCGCCGATTCGGATCCGGCCCGCAACCTGGCTGCCCACATCCACATCGACATCGGCGACGTGGAGAAGGGGTTTGCCGAAGCCGATCAAATCTTCGAGGGGGTCTACGAAGTCCCCAAGGTGCATCAGGCTCACATCGAGCCGCACGTGGTGGTGACCTACTGGGACGAGGACGACCGGCTGGTGATCCGCACCAGCACCCAGGTGCCCTTCCACGCCCGCCGCATCCTGGCGCCGGTTTTGGGGCTGCCGGTGAAACGCATCCGGGTGATCAAGCCGCGCATCGGCGGGGGGTTTGGGGGCAAGCAGGAGGTTCTGATCGAAGACGTCGCGGCGCACCTGACGATCGCCACCGGCCGGCCGGTGATTTACGAATACACCCGGGAGGAAGAGTTCATCGCGGGGCGCTCGCGCCACCCGATGCGCATCTGGATGAAGACGGGCGTCAAAAACGACGGGACGGTGACCGCCAATGCGATGAAGGCGCTGACCGATACCGGCGCATATGGCTGTCACGCGCTGACCGTGACCGGCAACACGGGGCACAAATCCATGGCGCTCTACGTCGGAGACGGCCCCTACCGAAAGTCGCCCAACATCCAGTTCAGCGCCGATATCGTCTATACCAACCACCCGCCGGCGGGCGCCTTCCGCGGTTACGGCGTCCCGCAGGGTTACTGGGCGCTTGACCGCCACATGGAGACGATCGCCCGCGCCCTGGGGCTCGACCCGGTCGAGTTCCGCCTGAAGAACGCGCTGCGGGCTGGAGAATTGCAGCCCTTTAGCACCGCCTGGAGCGAGGGGCGCGAGCCCCGTCCCGAGACGATAGAAACCTGCGCGCTGGAAGAGTGCGCCCGCCAGGGCAAAGCCGTGATCGGCTGGGACCAAAAATACAACAACCCCGCCTGGCATACGGTGGAGGGAAAACCGCACCTGCGGCGCGGCATCGGGACGGCGATGGTCATGCAGGGCACCGCCCTCCCCTATCTGGACATGGGCGGGGCGAGCATTAAGATGAACGACGACGGTTCGTTCAACCTGCTCATCGGCGCGACCGACCTGGGCACCGGATCGGACACCGTCCTCGGCCAGATGGCGGCCGAAGTGCTGGGCGTCCCGCTCGAAGACGTGATCGTGTATTCCTCGGACACCGATT
>JADYYC010000205.1 GCA_020853835.1 Anaerolineales bacterium | reverse complement strand
TTGGTTGAAGGGTCACAGGTGCCGGCATTGGGCCGCACCCCTGGAGGCTTTTGGATTCAAATCGCTTACCCCGGAGTTCCGGGCGGGGTCGCCTGGGTCTATAGCGAGCTTATAGAGGTGCGCGGCGCCCTGCCGGTGGTTGAGCCGCCGCCAACTCAGACACCCCGCGTGACTGCAACCATCGATCCAACCCTGGCGGCTCAATTCCTCGTCGAAGTGCCGCCGACCCGCTTGCCTACTTTTACCGAACCTCCTCCGATCGTGCGACCGACCTTTCCGGTTGACGCCCCGATCGCCACTCAGGGGCGCGTCCCGATGGGTCTATTGATTGTTGGGACGGCAATCGTGGGAATTATCGGTACATTGTTGTCGTTGTTGCGCGGTCGTTGATTTAGCAATACAAAAACGGCGCTGTTCATAAGCGCCGTTTTTTGGTTGGTCTGTTGTGAAGATCAGCCGCAGCAGCTACAGCCACACGCCGAATCTCCGCTGGCGTCATCCGTGGATTTATAGGAACTTCCGCAGCCACAGGACGATACCGCATTGGGGTTTTCAATTTTAAAGCCGCTTCCCGTTTCGTCTTCGATGTAGTCAACCGTTGCGCCACGCAGATAATCGATGGAAATTTCATCGACAACGACTTTAACACCGTCAAACTCTTCAGAAAGATCGAGATCCCGAATGTTGTTTTCGAGCGCCATGCCGTATTGCAGTCCTGAGCACCCACCTCCCGATACAAACACTCGCAAAGCATAGCCTTGGAGATTCCTTTTTTCCAATAAATCACGAACTGCCTGGGCAGCGGCGGGGGTGAGGGTAATTACGTGGGTTGTTGTTTGATCGGCAAGCATAGAATACCTCGTTTTTTCGAAAATTCTTGGAACAGTCTCAATATTCAGAGCAATGCTATCATAATAAAGTAAGAGCGTCAATGCGGTCGGAACACATTTTGCTGTATCAACCTTGTAATAATTTTATTGCGTCATGTGTCATACGGCGTTCAAAAAAACAACAACCCCAGGGCGACTGCCACGGCGGGCACGGTCAAGTTATCCAAATTATGCGGTGTGATCGATTCGACCAGGGTTGCAGCAAGGGCGATTAACGCCAAGGTAAACATGTAAGCGGTCAGGAAATCGGGGAAAACGCCGGCCAACTGGTACGCCCAAAAGACAAAAATACACAAGAGCCAACCGCCAAGGAAAAAGCTCAGGCTCCCCAGCCAGGATTTTTCGTGATTCCAGGGCAATCGCGCACGACCAAATCTCCGCCCCAAGATCTCAGCCAGCCCATCACCCCCACAAAGCAGCATAAGCGCAATGATACCGGCGGGTTGGTGCAGCCAAAAAATGATGGTAAGCAGCACGAACACCAATCCGTAGTAAAGCGGGCCATATAAAATCTCACGCGGATCGCCAGTTCTTGACAAGGCCTGTACCGCAGCTTCATCTTTGATCTTTCCCAATCCCACCAAGGCGAACTGGATGGTGATCATCAAGGGCACCAGCGCGGCCAGATAACGCACATAGGGATCACTTGTGAACAGCAGCCAACACAACACATATATCGGACCCGTACCAATGTGAATGATCTTCCTGCTTGTACGGCTGCCCACCCAGCCTTTGTGCGCAAAAAAATCGATCAGGCGCAGCCAGATCAAGATAATCGCAAACGTAATTATCAGCCCAAGGATGTTCTGAATGATCGGGTTCATCGAAATTGCCCCTCCTGATTGGCTAGATAAGAAACGACGGCGCTACTCGCGCCTTTTGAATGTGCGGGCGAGCTCGCGCTCGGCATCGCGCTGGGCGATCGATTGGCGTTTATCGTACAGTTTTTTGCCTTTTGCCACCGCGATCTCAACCTTGGCCCGGCCATTCTTCAAATAGACGCGCGTTGGCACGATAGTGACGCCTTTTTGGCGGACCTCGTTCCAAAGCTTGCGAATTTCTTTTTTGTGCAGCAGCAAACGTCGTGGACGGCGCGGCTCGTGGTTGAATATGCTGGCTTGTTCATAGGGGGCGATGTGCGCATCCTCCAGCCAGGCTTCTTCACCATCGACGCGCACGTACGCCTCCGCCAGGCTGAGCTGGCCGGCGCGAATTGATTTTATCTCGCTGCCTTGCAGAACAATTCCGGCCTCGTAACGATCTAAAAGGAAAAATTCATGGCTCGCCTTACGATTGCTTGCAACGACCTTGACTTTTGCATCCATGTTGAAAATTTTAACATAGAAAGAAATTATGGAATCGTGATTCCTCGAATTATGCGGATTTTTAGAAAATCTCCTGGATGAGAAGATGGATCAGATCCCATTTTGGAAGCAGGACATTCGCCCCTTGATCGGTGACATAAGGCGTGACCATCTCGCGGGTGATCATATGAAAGTTGATCCTGCCCGGACCGCTGAGCAGCGCGGTTAATACCAGGCGAGGCCACACCGTTAATGGGATATTGGTGTCGACAGAATCATAGACAGCCTTTGCAATGAAAGGAAATCGTGGCCATTTAACCGGGTTGAGCAAATTCTTAAACAAGGACCTGAGCATGAACTGACCGTGCGACATTCGAAAAAAATCGTCTGCGTTGGCACGATCGCGCACAAACGCCAGGGCTTTGCGACCGTTCAGGTGATGATGACCGGGCGCATAGCCGGCCATCGATTCGCTTAACTCAATATCCACACCGCCCATTGCGTCGACAATATCTCGAAATCCTTCAAAGCGAACGCGCAGATAATACTTGATGGAAAGATCGAAATTTTGATCGATCGTGTCAAGGACTGCCTGGGGGCCGCTCCCCGGCTGCCGGCTTTCAGCATAAAAATGGGCGGTGTTGATCCGGTTTTCGCCCACCTGGGGGATGTCTACCCATAGGTCTCGCGGGATGGAGAGCAGGTTAATGGATCTGCTGAGCGGGGCAAAGCTGGCTAACATTATCGTATCTGTTCGAGCTACCGAGGTCCACGGATCTGCGTAATCGATCCCAATCAACAAAATGTTTGTTCGACCCGGGACGATCAGAAAAGCGGCGCTTGCGATACAAACGCAAGTCAGTAACAGAATGAGACTAAGGCAGCCCGAGCGTAATCGAGGAAAGAGAGGCCGGCGTTTGCGGCGTACCCGGTAATATCTCCCGTCGGCGCCCAGCCGGAGTTGGGTAGAATGGGGCGTGACATGCGGCCTGGGCTCCGGCGGGGGCAGTGGCGGAGGGTACACGGGCGCCCCCGGAGGGTATGGAGACCGCTCCGGGGTGGGCGAGTCAGGGTAGTGGGGTTGGGTCGGTTCCTGGCTCGATGTCATAGGGCTTTGAATGTTCCTGGAATACCGGTTCAATAATTTACTCCAGGGGCGTCGAAAAATTTGCCCCATCAGAACCAGCTCCTGGAGCTGGCTGGGCTAACACTTTGGCAATGGGACGCAAATCCATCCACCATTGTTCCTTAGGTCTTTGTTTCTTCATATCGACCATTCGGTCGAAATCCTCGAAATTGTGAAATTTGATCTCTTTCCCTTGCAAACCGATAAATGCGCTGGCAGGTTCGTTTGCGTCGAGTTTTTCGATCAAGAAATCCACACAGCGGGTTGCCAGGCGCGTGGCTTGAATACGATCAAACGGCGACGGGCTGCCGCCTTGTTGCATGTGCCCAAGAATCGCCTGGCGGACATCGAACAATTCTCCCCCTTCTTCTTCGAAGAGCGAGGACATAAACTGGGTGTTGTAGACCGGGTTGGCGTTTTCGCTTCGAATGATCAACCCAAGCCTTTTTCCATGGCTGAAGCCGAAGCGCAGGCCCTCAACATCTGCCTGTAGATCTTTCAAAGTAACGCCTTCTTCATCGATATAAACCCGTTCTGCGCCTGTTGCAAGCCCGCTCATCAAAGCCAGATAACCGCACGAGCGCCCCATGACCTCTACGACAAATACACGCCGCAGCGCTACCGCAGAATCCTTGATTTTGTCGACCGCGCCGACGATGTTGTTCAAGGCGGTGTCAGCGCCGATGCTCAGCTCGGAGCCCGGCAGGTTGTTGTTGATCGTCGCCGGCAAACAAACGACCGGCAGGTTGAACGTGGGGAAATTTTCGCGCGCCTTGTACATTTGATACGCGGTCTCGTACCCCGCCCAACCACCGATGATGATCAGTCCGTGGATGTTGAACTTTTCGATGGCGCGCGCCAGGTTATAGAAATCGCTGCCCGCTGGTGTGCGTCGAGTTGTGCCCAGCTCGCAGCCGCCAGTTGGAGCCCAGCCGTTCACGCTCATCCATTCCATTTCTTGAACATCCCCCTCGATCAGTCCGGGGAAACCATTTCGGATCCCCAGAATGGTGTGGCCTCTGTCCATTCCGATACGGGTTGCAGCACGCACGGCTGCATTCATCGCGGGGGCCGGCGCGCCGGCGTGCATAATCCCTAAGCGGTATTGATTCTGTTCCGGCTGGGTTGGGTGGGGGAGGGCGCGCAGCATTGTTTTAAGCGTATCAAAGGCTTCGATGAAGCTGTTTCCACGCAAAGACATGGCTGTATCATAATCGTGTGATTGGATCGAGCGTGCAACCAGGCGCGTTTTATCGACGCACTCCATAAGCGGTGAATGGACAATTCGGTTGCCGCGCAGGCCAATCAACTGCGGTTCTCGGTCGATAGTTCCATCAAGTAAAGTCTCTACCGCGGCGTGCCCCAGCAAGGTTCCAAGGTTTCGGTCAAACGCGCTGGGTACCCCGCCGCGCTGAACGTGTCCAAGTACGGTCACACGCACTTCTTCATGAAGGCCTTCCTCGAGCGTTTTGGCGACCTCGGTGCTGCCAATGTGATTGCCTTGCCGATCATGAGACCCCTCGGCGATCACAACAATCGTGTCCCTCCTGCCCGCCCGTCGTCCGGCAATCAAACGGTCGATCATCAGTTTCTGCCAGTTTTCAACATCGGGTGGGTTTTCGGGGATCAAGATCCAATCGGCGCCGGTTGCCAGCCCGCCCATCAGAGCCAGATAACCGCAGTTGCGTCCCATGACTTTGATCACAAAAGTCCGTTGGTGGCTGGCGGCGGTGCTGCTGATCGCATCGACAGCCTCGGTAATCCGGTGCAGCGCAGAATCGGCGCCGATGGTCATGTCGGTCCCAAACATATCATTGTCGATCGAACCAACCAGGCCCACGATATCGAGAAACGGATGTGCGTCTGCGTCTTCTTTCGAAATTGCGTGGTTATCGAGCAATTCCTGCAGCAGCCCTGACCACTCCTGGCGGAAAGTGTTGGCGCCGGTGAGGCTGCCATCCCCGCCGATGACGACCAGGCTGTGAATGCCAGTCCGTATCAGGTTGTGAGCCGCCTGCAGCCGGCCCTGGCGGGTGTTGAATTCATCGCACCGGGCTGTCCCGATGATTGTCCCGCCACGGTGTAAAATACCTCCAACCGAATCCCAGGTCATCTCCCGGATAAGGTCTCCACCGAGGACCAGGCCCTGATAGCCCTCATAAATCGCGAAGACTTTAACCCCCCGGTCGAGCGATGTGCGCACCACCGAGCGCACCGCCGCATTCATGCCTTGAGCATCGCCCCCGCTTGTCAATATACCAATTTTCTGAACTTTCTCGAGTGCCATAAATTATTGCTCCCGAATGAATAGAGATC
>JADYYC010000204.1 GCA_020853835.1 Anaerolineales bacterium | reverse complement strand
GAGGTCATCGAGCAAACCGGTCGAGATTATGAACTGCGAAGCGGGCGCGGGGGATGAAAATCGGCTATTTGATGCAGAAGGGCGAGGAGATCCGCCGCCCGCCATACAACGGCCCCGCCAATCACGTGCGCCAGGTCGCGCAAGGGCTGCGAGAACTGGGCCACCAGGTGCGGGTGCTGGTTCGATTGGACGAGACCTTGTGGGTCACCGAGGACCTGGCGCATTTCACCCCTGTCGAGTTAAAACGCAAAGGCCGGGCCGGGCGCGCCGCGGGGCTTCTTGAAAGCGCGGCGCGGCGGGTGCAAACCGAGCTCAGGCTGCCGTATCTGGCCTATTTCGAAAGCCGCTATTTCGCCCTGGCCTGCCAGCAAGAACTGAGCGAATGCGAGGTCTATCTTGAGAGAATGAGCTGGATGACCTATGGGGGTCTTTTAGCCGCCCGGCGTATGAAGATCCCCCTGGCGCTGGAGTACAACGGCGACCCGGTTATCGATCTGAAAGCTAAAGGCGAGCTCCCACAGGGGCTGCAATACCGCATTTCACGTTTCATCATGACAAAAGCGCTTCAATCCGCAGACCGGGTGATCGCGACCGGGGATGGCTGGCGTACGAATCTGATCGAGGACTGGCAGGTTCGACCCGAACGCATCACGACCATCGAAAACGGGACCTCGCTGGTGGAGCTGCTTGACCGCTCCCAATTGTACTCGTTCCAGGAGGACAGCGGTTTCAATCGTCCGTTGACCCTGGTTTTCCTGGGCGGGTTTTACGCCTGGCACGGCCTCCCGATTCTGCTCCAGGCGCTTGCCATCGCACGTGAACAACAGCTTGACTTTCGCCTGCATCTGATCGGCTCCGGCGCCGGAGAGGACGAAACCCGCTCCCTCGCTGAGCGCCTGAACCTCGGCGGGCGCGTCTGCTTTTTGGGCCAACTTACGGACCGGGAGTTTGCCCCCCGTCTCGCCGAGGCCGACATCGCCCTCTCGCCTTACTGCGGCAGGCCTGAATACTCGGGGCTCAAACTTTTCGATTACAAAGCCGCCGGACTCCCAACCATCGCCTCCGGCGAACACGGGCAGCCCTCCGTCCTGGAGCATGGCATCACCGGCCTGATCGTTCCCCCATGCGACCCGGCGGCGCTGGCGCAGGCCATCCTGCAGCTGGCCGCCGCCCCGGCGCTGCGCCGGGAGATGGGCCGCCGGGCGCGCCTCGAGGCCGAGAGCCAGCACCGCTGGTCGCACACCTCGAAAAAAATCGAACAGGTCCTACAGGAAGCCCTCGCCGCATGAACCAGACCCCTAACGCATCCACACCCTACGCCCCGCCTGACCGGAACAGTTCTGAACCGCTCGTCAGCGTCATGATGCCGGTTTACAACGGGCAGAGGTACCTGAGCGAGGCGATCGAGAGCGTCCTGGCGCAGACTTATCCGCACTGGGAATTGATCGTCGTGGACGACGGCTCGACCGACGAGAGCTTGAAGATCGCCCGCCAGTACGCCGACCCGCGCGTGCGGGTGTTCCACCAGGAGAACGCCGGCGAAGCGGCGGCCAGGAACGAAGCCCTGCGGCAGATGAGCGGCGAGTTGGTGGCATTTCTCGATGCGGATGACCATTTCTTGCCCGAACACCTCGCCCTGACCACGGCTTACCTGGCGGCGCACCCACAAATGGACGCCGTTTACACGGACGGGCTGCACATCGACCAGGAGGGCAGGTCGCTCCAGCGCACGCTCTCCGACCGCCGCCGCGGCCCCTTCGAAGGCCGCATATTCGAACAACTGGTGCGCGCCTCAGACGTCTTCGGCCCGCCAATATGCCTGGCGCTCCGCCGCGAGCCGATCACCCGGCTCGGGCTGCAATTCGACCCGCAAATTGTGATCGGCCCCGATTGGGACTTCACCGTGCGTTACAGCGAGACGACCTGCTTTGGTTACCTCGACCGCGTCACCTGCCATTACCGCATCCACCAGACCAATATCTCGCTCCAGGCGGGACAGGAAAAGCGCCTGAGCTCGCTTACCCGCTGTCGCGAGAAAGCCATCAAGCTGGCTGGCTTTAACGGTCTTTCGGTCGAGACGCGCGCGGCGGTCTTTTACAACCTGCTGGTCGAGCTGCTGGACGGTCAGCCGCACCGCCAGGAGGCGGTCATGGCCTGGCCTGAATTTCAGCGGCTCCCCTGCCGCGAACAGGCCCGCCTGTACCGCCTGGCTGCGAGCAGGGCCATTATGGCCGGAGCCGCACCCGCACAGACGGAGACCTGGCTTCAGGAATCTAAACGGCTTGACCCAGAAAACCACACTGCTGCTTTACTTTTAGGCCTTTTCCGGCTTTCCCCGCCTTTGTTGGGGCGCCTGCTGCGTTTCAAAAACCGCCAGCAGATCGAGGAGAGCCTGTCATCACCATTCAAGGACCTGGCCGAAACGCAGCCGCCAAGCGACGATGATGCGCATCGCGGTCTATCATAACCTGCCCTCCGGAGGCGCCAAGCGATCCCTGCAAGAGCAGCTCAAGCGGCTCGGCAAACGCCACCACCTGGAGGTGTTCACCCTCAGCAGCGCCGAGGGCGAATTTGCGGACCTGCGCCCGTTTACTGCTCAACATCATATTTTCGATTTCAAGCCGCTGCCGCTCTTCAGGTCGCCGTTGGGGCGCCTGAACCAGGTCCTGCGCCTGCTCGACCTGCGGCGGTTGAACCGTTTGAATCAAACGATCGGGAGGCGCATCGCGTCCGAGAGATATGACCTGGCGTACATCAATCCATGCCAGTTCGAAAATGCGCCGAGCGTCCTGCGCTATTTGCCAGCCACCCCATCGATCTTCTACTGCCAGGAGCCCTTGCGCCTGGTTTACGAACCTAGGCCCGCCCGGCCTTATGACCCGGACGCGGCGCCCAGGCGCAGGCTGTTGAACCGCCTCGATCCGCTCCCCGGCGCCTACCGCAGGGCCGCCCGCCGCAACGACCAGGCGAACGTCCACCGCGCGGGGCGGGTGCTGGTCAACTCTCAATTTATCCGCGCCGCGGCGCAGCAGATCTACAGGTTGGATCCCACGGTCTGCTATCTCGGCGTCGACGCAAACCAGTTCCGGCCCGAAGCGTGTCAAAAAGAGGGCTTTTTGTTCTCGGTCGGCTCGCTCACACCGCTCAAAGGGTTCGATTTCCTGATCGAAGCCCTGGCGGAAGTCCCGGAGGGTCAGCGCCCCGAGCTGGTCATCGCGAGCAATTTTCAGAACGCGGCGGAAAGAATTTTTCTGCACGAGCTTGCGATCGAGAAGAAAGTGGCTCTTAAACTGCTGCACAATGTGACCGACGCGCAGCTCGTGGGGCTGTATAATCAGGCCTGTTTAACCGTGTATGCGCCGGTGCGCGAACCATTTGGGTTTGTCAGTCTCGAGACCATGGCGTGTGAAACGCCGCTGGTCGCGGTGCGTGAAGGCGGCATACAGGAAACCGTCTTGCACGAAGAGACGGGTCTGCTCGTGGAGCGCGACCCGAAACAGTTCGCCGAGGCCGTCTGCAGCCTGATCGCAAACCCTCGTCTGCGGCGCCAGATGGGAAAGGCGGGCCGCGATCACGTCCTGAAGCGCTGGACCTGGGAGCAATCTGTCGAGCGGTTGGAAGGTCAATTCAGCGAGGTTGTGGGCGGCAGGTAACGCGAGATTTCCTGAAATCGCGCCGCATTACGCCAGCCGTCCCTAGGAGATGCGTCATATGGATTTCTCTTGGTCCGAAGAGCAGTTATCCTACCGCAAAGCGGTGGTCGATTTTGCCCGCAAAGAGCTCAACCAGGACACCATCGCAGAGGATCACAGCGCCAGCTTCTCGCGCGAGAAATGGCTCAAATGCGCCCGCTTTGGCATTCAGGGGCTGCCGTTCCCCGAAACGTATGGCGGGAGCGAAGCCGACATCCTGACCACCGTGCTCGCGATGGAGGGGCTGGGGTATGGCTGCAAAGATAACGGGCTGATCTTTGCCATAAACGCTCAAATGTGGAGCGTCCAGATGCCGATTTTCTCCTTTGGCACCGAAGACCAGAAGCGCAAATACCTGCCCGGCCTCTGCCGCGGGGAGTTGATCGGCGCGCACGGCATGACCGAGCCTGATTCAGGGTCGGACGCCTACAGCCTGCGTACCACCGCCCAGCGCTGCGAGGGCGGCTATGTGTTGAACGGGAGCAAGATGTTTGTCTCCAACGCGCCCGTATCCGACCTGGCGGTGGTCTTCGCCACGGTGGACCCTCCCCGGAAGATGTGGGGCGTCACCGGCTTTATCGTCGAGACCGGGACTCCGGGATACACGATCAGCCGCAAACTGGACAAAATGGGCCTGCGCACTTCGCCCATGGCGGAGTTGGTCTTTCAGGACTGTTTCGTGCCGGAACAGAACCGGCTCGGGCCCGAAGGGGCGGGCTCGAACATCTTCAACGATTCGATGGCGTGGGAGCGCAGCGGCATCCTGGCAAGCCATATCGGGGCTATGGAGCGCCAGCTCGAGGCGAGCGTCCAATATGCGCGCGAGCGGCAGCAGTTCGGTCAGCCCATCGGCAAATTCCAGGCGGTCGCAAACCGCATCGTGGACATGAAGGTGCGGTTGGAAACCGCCCGCCTGCTGCTCTATAAGGTCGCCTGGCTGAAAAAGATGGGCAAACCAGCCGTGATGGAGGCCGCCCTGGCAAAGCTTTACCTGAGCGAGAGCTTTGTCCAGTCCAGCCTGGACGCCGTCCGTACTTTTGGCAGCTACGGCTACATGACCGAGTTCGAGGTCGAGCGCGACCTGCGCGATGCAGTCGGCGGCACGCTCTACTCGGGGACGTCGGACATCCAGCGCAATATCATCGCCCGTTTGCTGGGTTTATAAGCTTTTGTAATATGTATCGATTTCTGCTAACCGATGCGCTCCGCGATTGGGCGGAGAAGACCCCCGACCAGCCCGCGGTCAGGTTTTCGGGCCAGAGCCTGACTTACGCCGAGTTGGAAGCGCGCACAAACAGCGCCGCCCGCCTGCTCATCGACCAGGGGGTGCAGCGCGGCGACCGGGTGGGCATCTTTATGAACAAGAGCCTCGAGTCGGCGGTCAGCCTGTACGCGATCATGAAGGCCGGGGCGGCGTACGTCCCGCTCGACCCGTTTGCGCCGCCGCAGCGCGCCGCCTACGTGATCCAGAATTGCGGCATCCGCCACCTGTTGAGCGCCGCCTCCAGGGCGGGCCAGGTCTATGAGATCTTGAAAGAGCCGGTCGAGCTCGAATGCCTGGTAGGGGTCGAGCAGGTCTTTGGCCGGGGCCTGCGCTCGTTTTCGTGGGAGCAAGCCTATGCCGGGCCGTCCAATCCGCCAGACCTGCGCCTGACGGAGCAGGACCTGGCCTACATCCTTTACACTTCGGGCTCCACCGGCGTTCCCAAGGGCATCATGCACACCCACCGCAGCGGGTTGAGCTTCGCCGAGTGGGCCGTCCAGACCTATGACCTGGTTCCGGGCGACCGCCTGAGCAATCACGCGCCGCTGCATTTCGATCTTTCGACGTTCGACTTCTTTGCGGGAGCGGTCGCCGGGGCGACCACGACCATCATCCCCGAAGCGCTGACCAAATTCCCCGCCAACCTCTCGCAGTTGATCGAGCAGGAGCGCATTTCGGTCTGGTATTCGGTGCCGTTCGCCCTGATCCAGCTCATGGAGCGAGGCGGGCTTGAAAAGCGCGATCTGAGCGCCCTGCGCTGGATCCTCTTTGCGGGCGAGGTCTTCCCCACCAAGCATTTGCGCCAGTTGATGGCCCTGCTGCCGGACATCCGGTTCAGCAACCTGTTCGGCCCGACCGAGACCAACGTATGCACCTTTTATCATGTCACCCAGATCCCGCCGGACACGGACGAACCGATCCCGATCGGCAAGGCGTGCGCCAACCTGGAGGACCTGGTGGTCGACGATCACGACCGCCCCGTCCCGCCGGGCGAGGCCGGCGAGCTGCTCATGCGTGGCGGGGTGGTGATGAAAGGTTACTGGGGGATGCCGGAACGCAACGCGGTTTGCTTCTACCGGCGCCCGGCGCCCGGTTCTTTTGAAGACGTGTTTTACCGCACCGGCGACCTGGTACAGCTCGATCCCGAGGGCAACTACCGCTACCTGGGACGCAAAGACCGCCAGATCAAGACGCGTGGCTACCGGGTCGAGCTGGATGAAGTCGAAGTCTCGCTTCACTCGCACGCGGGCGTGTTCGAGGCCGCAGTTTACACAGTGCCGGACCAACAGGGGAGCAACCTGATCGCCGCCTCGGTCGTGCCCCATCCGGGCGCGGAACTGGACGAGCCTACGCTGGTCGAACACCTGAAATCCAGGCTGCCGTTCTATGCCATCCCGGTACGCATCTGGATCATGAATGAGTTCCCGCGCACTTCGACCGGGAAGATCAACCGGCGCGAGTTACAGGCTATGGCGGTTCAAAATTTGAATGGGAGTGAATTCCAGATTTGATTCACTTCCGTATGGGCTAAGGAGAAAAACGATGGATCGAAAGGCAACGTTATCCAGCTACATCAAAGACGAGATCATGCGAAACCCGAAGGCGAATCTACGCGACGACGAAGACCTGCTCAGCGCCGGCATCCTCGATTCGCTCGCGATTTTGCAGCTCGTGGCGTTTATCGAGGAGCGCTTCAAGATCAAGGTCCCGGACGAAGACGTGGTGTTCGAAAACTTCCAGAGCATTGACGCGCTGTCTCGTTATCTTGAAACCCAGAAAGAGGCTGGATAGCTCAAAGCTGATTTTGCGGCCGCGCCTGACAGGCTTCGCAGGTTAAGAGCGGCGATTCATCCAACCCGACCCTTCACCCATGGTCAAGAAACTCCTCTACCTCAATGGCCTGGCCGTTCTCACCGTTGTGCTCAACCATTCGCTGAGCTGGGGTTACACCGCCCTCTTCTGGTGGACCGACCGCTATCGCGCGGTCAGCGTGCCAAACTTCGACCAGTTGGGCAGCCCCATCTACTACCTCTTCCGCGCCCTCGAACAATTGCTCATCTTTGGAATACCGGCTTTCTTGTTCGTTTCGGGTTTCTTCCTGGCGTTTGCCGCCGGGCGCGGGGAAGCCCCGCTGCGCTGGAACGTCATTCTGACCCGCGTCAAGAACTTGCTGATCCCCTTCTTCATCTGGTCGGTCATCATCCTCGTCCTTGACATGGCGCTCGGCCGGGAGCTCTCAGTAACGGAATTTATTTTGTTGATCTTCACCGGCCGGGCAGCCGACCCGTTCTACTTCATCCCGGTGTTGACCCAGCTTTACCTGATTTCCCCGTTCATCGTCCGTTTTGCGCGCAGCCATTGGAAGGCCCTGCTGCTGATCACCGGAGCGATACAGGCGGCGACCGTGCTGCTGCGTTACCCGGCAATGCTCAACCTGGACATTCCACTCCTCGAACCGCTGATCGCGAACAACCGCAGTTTTTTATTCCCCGGCTATGTCTTTTTCTTCACACTTGGCATGGTAGTCGGGTTTCATAATACGGCATTCAAGGAATGGCTTTACCCCAGGCGCTGGCAGTTGTTGGGGTTGACCGGAATGGCTTTCCTGGCGGGCGTGATCGAATGGGAGTGGATTTTGAAGGCTTCGGGGCAGGACTGGATCGGGCCGCGCGAAACCAGCATTGATCACATCTACGCGGCGCTGTTCCTGTTGACTTATCTGGCCTTTGAGCGCGCCGAGTTTCCTTTCACGCGCCAACTCAATTTCATCGGCGCGAAATCGTATGGGATCTATCTGATCCACACCATCGCCCTGGTCTTCACCGCCAGAGCCGCCTATCACTTTACCCCCCAACTGCTGGGGCTGCCGCTGCTGTTTCTGATTTTGCTCATCGCCTGTTCGCTCGCGTTACCGTTGATCCTCATGGAAATCGTGAACCGCTCCCCGCTCCGCAGGTATTACACCCTCATTTTCGGATAAAGCGAGCCATTGGGGCAGCCAAGGGCCTTTATGCACCCCGACAGAAACAAACCGCTGATCATCACCGTGATCCTCAACACCAATCGCTGCGAGGACACCCTGGCCTGCCTGGCCTCGCTCCATCAGAGCGCCTATCCAAACCACAAAACGATCGTGCTGGATAACGCCTCGACCGATGGCTCGGTGGAAGCGATCCGGGCTCAATTCCCTGAAGTTCAGATCATCCAGCTCAGCGAGAACCTGGGTTACGCCGGGAACAACAACACCGGCATCGAGGCGGCCATAAACCAGGGCGCAGATTGGGTCCTGGTTTTGAACGAAGATACGATCCTGGCTCCAGACTGCCTCGACAGTTTGATCGAAGCCGCCGAGGCCGACCCACAGGCTGGGGTTTTGGGCCCAACGGTCTATCATTTCGATGAACCAGACGTGATCCAATCGGCGGGAGGCCGCCTGACGCGCGCCTGGCGCGCCTGTCACCTGGGACAGAACGAGCGGGATCAGGGACAATACGACCGGCCTCGCCAGGTCGAATGGATCTCGGGCTGCGCCATCCTGGTCAAACGCCAGGTAATCGAACAGGTGGGCGCGCTCGACGCCCGCTTCTTCTACTACTGGGAGGAGACGGATTGGTGTACTCGGGCGCGCAAGCAGAATTGGAAGGTCGTGCACGTCCCAAACGCGCACCTCTGGCACAAAGGCGTGCAGCGCAATTATCATCCCTCCCCAAACGTGACTTATTACAACACCCGCAACCGTTTGCTATTCCTGACGAAAAACCGTGCCCCCGCTAACGCCTGGGTCTATGCGCTTGGCCGCACCTCGCTCACGCTGGCGAGCTGGACCATCCGGCCGAAATGGCGCGACATGCGCCCGCACCGCGACGCGATGTGGCAGGGCGTGCGTGATTTTTTTGGCAGGCGGTGGGGGATGCGCCCCTCATGAAACGTTCGCCTCCGCAAGAGGCGCCCACAAACCACCCTTGAAACGCTTGACTTTGAAAACCAACCTCCGAAAGCTGGCTATGAACATCGGCATCAAACGCAGTCATCGCGACTATATCAGGTTTGTCTTACTTGGCAGGTCGCGCACGGGCTCCAATTTTGTGCGCGGCTTGTTGAATTCCCATCCTCAAATCATCGCCTACGGCGAGGTCTTCAAGACGAACGAGAGGGTTGAATGGGGTCTGGACGAGTATCCGGGCACGGCCGGCGAGCTCGAGATGCTGCAGCGGGACCCAACCGCCTTCCTGGAACAGGCGCTTTTCCGCGGTTACCCGAATGAGATCGCTGCGGTGGGGTTCAAGCTGTTCTATTACCATGCCCGCGAAAACGGCCTGGAAGCCCTCTGGCCGTACCTTGAGGCCCATAACGAGATACGCGTCTTGCACGTCAAGCGCCGCAACATGCTGCGCACTCACCTGTCGCGCGCCAGGGCTGTTCAAACCGACCGCTGGGCTAACGTGAGCGGCGAACGCGAAGCCGAACAGCCCATCACGCTCGATTTCAACGCCTGTCTGGATGACTTCACCCAGACCAGCCAATGGGAAGCGGATTATGACCGATTCTTTTCCGCTCACCCCAAATACGACGTTATCTATGAGGACCTGCTGACAGACTTCAACCAGCAAGCGACCGGGATTCAGGATTTCCTGGGGGTAAAGCGCATGCAACTGGAACCGGACACCTACAAACAGTCTCAAAAGCCGCTTTCTCAAGCGATCGCCAATTACCAGGAACTGAAAGAAAAGTTCGCCGGCACGCGCTGGGAAAAGTTCTTTGACGAACCCGAATGAGAATCCTGTTTCTTTCAACCTGGTTCCCATATCCGCTCAACCAGGGCAGCAAGATGCGGGGTTATCACCTGCTCAAAGCGCTGGCTGAAAAACATGAGGTCGCCCTGGTTTCCTTCGAGGATGCAGACCTCCGGCCGGAGTGGCGCGAACAAATCCAACGCCTGTGCCCGATCGTCGAAACGCTGCCTCGCAAACCATTTCAGGCCAGCCGGATCAAATCGTGGTTGGGCTGGTTCTCGCCAAAACCCAGCGCGGTCACGGCCATTTATTCCCCAGAGATGAGCGCACTCGTCCGGCAGACGGCGGAAAGCTGGTCTCCGGAGTGCGTCGTCGCGCTCACGTTTGTGACCGCGCCATACGCCCTGGAAATCCCCGATGTCGTCCGGGTGGTGGATATCGACAATGTGATGGCGCGCATGCTGCGCGAGCTCATCCCGCTCGGCGGGAACGTCATCGAGCGCTTCAGGCGCTGGCTGGCCTATCGAAAATTCCTGGCATATGAAAAAAGCCTCTACCCGCGCTTCGACCGCGCGCTGGCCGTCACCGAAAATGACCGACAAGACGCGCAGGACTGGTTTGGAATGGGGCGCGAACAGCTCATCGTGGTTCCAAACGGGGTCGATATCGGCGTCTACGACCCCCAGGGCTGCCGTCCCGAAGCGGGGGCTTTGGTCTTCAACGGCGCGCTCACCTATTCCGCCAACTATGACGCGATGGCATACTTTACCAGCGAGATATTCCCGGAGGTGGTCCGGCAATATCCCGCGGCCACGCTGCGCATAACCGGCAGCACCGCGGGGGTGGACCTGAGCGAACTGACAGCAGACGGCCGCGTTCAATTTACGGGATATCTTGACGATATCCGGCCCGTGGTGGCGCAAAGCTGGGCCTGCGTCGTCCCGCTGCGCATCGGGGGCGGGACGCGCT
>JADYYC010000203.1 GCA_020853835.1 Anaerolineales bacterium | reverse complement strand
TTCAAGGCGGCGTGGATGCGCCGAAAAATATTCAGATTCTGGGTCGCGGTGAAGTAATCCGTGATCTGTCCCAGCAGCGCGCCATGATAAAGGCGCTGACCCAAATGAGCCGATAATAAATCTCCGGGCATGAAGATCACCTGTGAATTGACGTGCAGCCGGTCTGCCAGGTCACGCGCGACGGCTAAGACTTCCGGTGTGTCGAAGCAGGTGATGGAGACATTGGGGGAGGCCTGTGCAAGAGCCATGCTCTTTATCGCGCATCCACATGCCAGATCCAAAATGTGAAAAGAATCACCCGCAACCGGTCTCACTCCCGCAGCCTGCCACATCTCTAAACTTTTGGGGATGCGCCAGGCGCTATAGCTCTCCAACCAGGCGTCTTGGACAAAGTTTTCGTCCAACCAGCGCGGCATTCCAGAGCGAAGCGATTGCCGGATGCTCTCATAAAGCTCTTGCCCTGTATAGTGCAGGATCATATCGCCGACATAGGCTTTGCTGCCAGGAACGAGGAAGGTTTTGGCGGTAGAGGTGAGCGAGTACTGATCGTCGTGGCGTTCCAGAACGCGCAGACCGCAGAAGTAATCCAGCAATGCCTGGATGCCAAGCGGATGACAATGACATGCCTGGGCGACAGTGTCAGCGTTTGCAAGGCCTCCTTCAAGAGGCCTGAACAAGCCGATTTGCAGCGCCAGGCGGATGAATTGGGGTTTGAAGACACCCCAAAAGAGGTCGCCGACTAAGTCGGGGTTGGGAGGCGCTTCGCTCAAAGGTATGATTCTCCTGTCCAGGCGTAAAGATCGGCAGTTACAACAGTCTCAAAACCCAATTTCTTGTATAGTGGGTATCCATCCGGCGAAGCGAATAAAACAGCCGTGACAAACCCCTGCTCGCGCCCGGTTTGCATGGCTGCCAGGGTGAGCGCTCTCCCTAACCCGCGCCCACGATAAGCTGGGAGCGTAGTGACGTGATAGGTGCCTGCCGCTCTTGGGGCGCAAAGCAGGGTGGAGATAGCGCACGGCTCGCCCTGCCAACGAGCCAGAAAGTGCCGCCAGTCAGATGGAGATTCACCGAGCGAGTGGTTGAGGTACTGCTGAAAATCCGCCCGGGTTTCCTCTGGCTCTCCGAAGCCTAGCATGTGCACCTCCAGCCAATCGATTTGGTCCTGCAATGAATGTACTTCTGTGATCTCGACCTGTTCTGGCAGGCGAAAGGACGGCATCTCTCTCAGACCGCGTTGCATGGCGGGCATATCTCTCGCAACCTGGAGGACGCCGTGAGAAACCAGGTATTGCCCCAGACCGGGGGTTGAGCCAGGTGGATAATCAGCCCAGAAGAAGGGCAGATGGTTGGAGTGAAAATGCTCCAGGAGCTGACCAAGCATGGCAGCTTGTTCTCTGCGGGAAGCCCTCATCCGCAGAACGCCGTTGAAACGCGTCAGGCTGCGTTTCCCCGTAGCGAACCAGCTTGTCTGCCCATCATCGAAGAATTGGCCGCCCAAAGATAATGCCAGGCCTTTGTAATAGGCAAGCACATTATCCTCGATCACAAGAAAAGATGAATTGGACATATAAAAGTTATCACCTTCTCGTCATCGGTAGAAAGATCGATTGCACCGCCACGCCGTCGTTCAGGGCTTCGAGCGTCACCTGCCCGTTGACAACAGACAAATCATAAAGAAAACCGGGCGCAAGACCGCTGATCTTCACGCTGTCGAATGCGCCGCCGGCGCCCCCCGCAGCCGTGAGGAAGGTGAAGGTATCGCCCTGTTTTGGCGCGAACCAATCGCTGAACTTCAGCGCCAGCACACCGTCCAGGGTGGCTGCGCCGGTCACCGCCAGGCTGCCGTACTGCCCCGGCTCGCTGCCGGTCAGGGGGATCTCCAGCCGTCCGGTGGGACCCATAGTCAGTGTGCCGGTGATGGTCAGGGTTTCGGTCACATCCTGAGCCTGCAGGATAGATTGGGGGGTCAAGATGTTTATGCGTGGATATTGGACATTGACGCCAGGGGATAGCATCCCTTCGTTCTGCAGTCCGAGGAACCCAACCGCCAGCGTCCCCGTGCCGGAGATCACACCGTTGGAGGTGATGTACGTCCCGTTGGTCGCCACCAGCCCGTTGTTCTTCATCTCCACGATGCCGCTCCCGCCCCCAACCTGGCCCACCGTCAGCACATCCAGGACGCGCACCATGCCGCCATCCACCAGGAGGTAACCATCACCGCTCAACCCGGCCTGGCCAAGCTGCATGACCCGACAGCGCAATAGTCCGCCGTCGTCCAAAGAGACGCCGCCGTCGTAGGCCTGGCCAATCACACATAGACCCGCCAGCGGGTCAACCACATCCAATTGGGTCGGATACGCCGTAATCGCAGTGCCCCACAGGATCATCGCCCCTTCGCCATCCTTGCCGATGATCAGATCGCCCCCGATGTCGCCCTTAGCCGCGTTCCGAATAGCCAACAGGTTTGCAGCGCCGGAACCGCCGACGAAGACGCTGCCCAGCACGTTCAGATCCGACGGGTCTCCGTTAGCATGGCGGCCCTCGATGTTGAGTTCGCCATTTTTGATATGAACGTCTTGACTGACATACAGGTCGCCGCCATCCAGCGCTTCGACCGAGCCAAACCAGGACTGCCCGACGAACAAACTGCCCAACAGCGCCCACATAGCCGGCTGATGGGTGGTGGCGCTGAGGCCCCGTACTGTCGCCGTCGAATCCTCGCTGAGGACGCCCCAGCTCACATAGGCGTTGTTGGAGTTGACGCGCCCGCCGTACTGGATGTCCAGGGTGCCGCTGACGCCATAGCCTACGGCGATGTTGCCGGTATCCCACAGCGACCCATCGCCGCCCACGTCGGCCACGCCCGTGCCGGTGGGGAGCAAACCGCCGATGCGGGCCTCGGCGCTGGTTAAATGCCCGCCGGCGGTCACGAATAGCTCGCCCGCGCCCTCGTCGCCGATGCTCAGGCGGCCCGAACCGGTCAGGCTGGCGCCGCTGCCCAACACCTGCAAACGGGCCAGGGGCGGATTGCTCGGGTTGGCGGGAGGCTCGCCGCCGATGATGGCGTGGGAGAATGTCGCCGCGCCGGTGTTGACGGCCGCCGTCCCGCCCTCGTTCGCCTCCAAAGAAGGTTCTTCCGGCGAGTCGTAGACCATGTTCAGATCCATGTTGTCGAAATAGACAAAGTTAGTGGAGGAGACGATCAGGCGGTCAACCGAAAACTGGGGTCCAGAGGGTGAGGCGCTGGCGACCAGGGTGCTGGTGTCCACCGTATATTGTCCATTAAGGGCAAAGATAACCGTATCGCCATCGCCGGGGTCGCCCTGGGGGTCCCAGTTGGTGGTCAGATGCCACGCGCCGCCGCTGGGGTTGGTCCAGTGATAGGCGTTCGGCTTGAGTAAAAAGGCGTGCGTTTGGCCGTTGAACGTGCCCTTGCCGACAATCTGGCCGCGGTTGTTGATGGCGCGCGCGCTCTGCAGCACCCAGCCCGAGTTGGCAGGGATCAGGGTGTTGAGGTCCTTGAGCTGGCCGCTCTCCCAGAGGACGGCACGGCCCCCCGATTCGCCGACGATCAACCCGGCGTTGTTAATGTCGTAGGCCGTGCTCAGGTTGCCTCCCAGGTCTTGAAACCCGCCGCCACCCTGCGACAGGGCGGCATGCCAGTCGGTGCCATTTCCTTCGTTTATCAGCCGGCCGACCACATCACCATTGTCGTTGATGCCGCGCGCGCTGCTCTGCGCCCAACTGCCGGTGCCCAGGTCTTGCATCGAGCCGTTCCAGCGGAAGGCATGTTCAGTGATGTTGGGATACGTGCCCACCTTGCCCCACCCCGCCACCTGCCCGGTATCGCTGATGGCGTAGGCGTAGCTGGCCCCGTCACCAAAAGCGCCCAGGTCCGTCATGCCGCCGTTCCACAGAAAGGCGTGCATCTGCGGGGTGCTGTTGATCGAAAAACCGACCACCTGGCCGGCGTTGTTGATCGCCAGCGCGCCCGAGGGCCCGTTGCCGCCCAGCGAGCCAAGATTTTGCATTGAGCCGTTTTGCCACAAAAACGCGCCGGAGTAGCCCGTGCCTGTAAGGGATGTTCCGACTACTTGCCCATCGTCGTTGACGCCGTAGGCCACGCTCCAACTGCCGCCCAGGGTGCCCAGGTTCTGCATGACCCCGTTATCCCAGAAGAAGCCGCGCGCAGAAGATCCGACGCCGCACTGACCGGCGACCTTACCGTTGTTGCTGATGGCGAGCGCCTCGCAGCCACCCAGGTCGATGATGTTGTAGCGCGGGTTGGCAGTTGGGGCGGCTGGTTCATTGGCTGCCTGGGCAAATGGCCCGCGCTGGACGATGGCAGATGGAGCCAGCAAAACGACCATGAGTGCGAATGAGAGCATCAACCGTTTCATACTTCAATCTCCTACTATTGGATTTATTAATCCAATGGTTTCAAACAATATCCACTACGTATTCGATCGGCATGATGCGGGTGAGCGGCTCGCCAACGGGAGAGTGTTCCTCCGCCCAGTCAACGATCTCGTGGAGCAATTCTTCCGAAACACCTTCTGCACCAATGCGGATGCTGAACTTCATGCTTAACGGCCCGGCTGGGATGGAATTATCTATGCCCAACATGTCGCGGTCATCGGAGAGGCTGTCGACGCGCACTTCGAGCTTGTTCAGCTCCACTCCGAACTGGGCTGCGCGCACGGGCTGGCTCCAGCCGCTTTTACAACCTTCACCGTTGCGGGTGAAAAATAAGCCACCCACTCACAGTGCAAGCTTCTCATCTGCTGCTGAGTGAAAACCTCCATCTTCGCAGGTCTGCCCGCGGATTCGAATAACAGCTCGAAAACCTGCTTGATTTCTTTGCAGGGGATATCCACCCACTCACCATCGTCCAGGGATTTAATGTGCCAGGTTTCCATGTCGGTAAAGAATTCAATCGGAATTTGCATGGGCTACTTCACCGCTGGTGAGGGAATTGCTTCAACTGGGTTTGTAGGAATTTTCCAATCACTTGTCATCATATGCTCCGCTGCCTATTGCTACTGGAGTGTCGGGTAAATTGCCCCACTCAGCCCAGGAGCGGTCATATTCACGTACATTGGGATACCCGAGCAAATGGGTCAGCACAAACCAGGCCTGCGTGGAGAGACCTCCCCGCAGGCAATAGGTAATAATTTCCTTATCGGGTGTGATCCCCAGGCCATCAAATAAAGCCTTCAGTTCTTGGGGCGATCTAAAAGTTCCATCTGGACGAACGGTAGGAACCCGCCAGGCTTTGAACGACCCATCGGGTTCTACTTCTCGTTGAGCCGCCAGATTAATCGATCCGGGGATATGCCCGCCGTGTTGGGTGCCTGGATGGAACTCGCCGCGGTACATCTCCGCTGAGCGAGCATCGAGGAGTAAGATCCCACCCTTTCCGATTGCTTGCACTACATCGTTGCGGCTGGCACGTAAGCTTTCGTCTGGATCTTTAGCTTTATACTGAGTTTGCGGGTAGGTGGATATGGCTTGTTCGAGAGGACGCTTCTCCGCCAACCACTTCTCGCGGTCGCCATCCAATAGGCGGACATCATGGTGTCCATAATATTTCATCAACCAGAACTCGAAGGTTGCCAGCAAATTATTCACCGCGCTGTACAACACCACGGTCATTTCAGGTGTAATGCCCGATTTGGAAAGCTG
>JADYYC010000202.1 GCA_020853835.1 Anaerolineales bacterium | reverse complement strand
CCTTCCCCGTTTGACGAGGCGAGCCAGAGCGCCGGGTTGCGCGAGGCTTTGTAGCTGTTCTCCCCAATCCGCACTTCGAAGTGCAGGTGGCTGCCGGTGGCGATGCCTGCCATCCCCACCTTGCCGATCACCTGCCCGGCGGTTACCGCCTCGCCAGGCGCTACCTCGATCTCGGAGAGGTGGCCGTAGAGCGTGTAGAGCGGCCCCTCAAGTTGTGGGAACGCCTGCTGCAGCGCCGGCGGCGGCGTGTGCTCGATGACAATCAGATTGCCGTAGAAGTTCGAATACGGCCCGTAGAACGTGATGGGCCACTCGCCGTGAGCCGAGGTGGGGTCGAGGTCCGTTCCAGCGACGACCACTTTTCCGTCCGCCGCCGCCAGCACCGGCGTACCGAACGCGTTCAAGAATTCCACCCCGTGGTGCGGGTCGCGCGCTCCTGATTGGGTGCTGCCGAACGGGTAGCTCAGGTCGATCTGGTCGTTGGCTGGCGGGGCGATGGGCCGCCTCAGGAATGCCAGCCCTTCATAATGGCAGGTCTCGCCCTGGCAGGCGACGGGCGAGGGCGCCTCAGTCTCAGGCGTGGCCGTTGCCGCGCCCGGCTCTGCCGCAGGAGGGGGTGTGGGCTGAGGCGGGCTGGCGGGGGTCAAGAAGCCCGGCGGGCAGACCTCAACTGAGGACTGCCCCTCGGGACAGTCCTCGGTCGGCTGTGGGGAGGCGGCGCTCAACATCACCGGCGTCGGCGGCGCTACTTGCATCGCTGACGAAGCGCCCCGCCCGCCCGGGAGGCAGCCCGTTACGGCCAGCGCCGCGAGCGTCAGGAACGCCAACAACCGGAGCGCCCTTTCTGCGGCGCCTCGCTTCAGTTCTCCGGCGCACAGCCTCATGGAAGCGTAAATTCTCCGCGCATTTGGAGGTGGTGCCGCGCCTGGGCTTCCGCTTCGTCCGCCAGGCGCTCGATCTCGGCCAGGCTTTCCAGCAGCGCCGCGCCCAGCGCCGGGTCGCTCATGCTGTTCACGTTAATGCGCACGTTGTAACCGGCGCTGGTCAGGGCTGCCCGGCCCAGCACGACACCGCTTGCGCCGTCGCTGATTGTGTTAAGGTTGCCCAGCGCCACAGCCTTACCGGCGAGTTCCATCACGCGCAGCGCCAACTTGGCCGTTTCGAGCGGAACCTCCGCCGCTCCCAGCATTGCCCGGTCGATCGCCTGCTGGCGCAGCACTGCTTCTTCACTTGTACCGCGCGGCAACCTGTAAGCATCGAGAACAGCCTGGAAAGAGCGGGCGTCCTCTTCGATTACCTCTTTCAGCCTGGCGCGCAGCGTTTCGGCCTCTTCAAGCAGGTCCGCCATGTGCTGTTCCACTTCGACGTATTTCTTTTTGCCAATCGTCAGCCGCGCGACCATGGCCGCCAGGGCCGCGCCGGCCGCCCCGGCGTATGCCGCCGCCGACCCGCCGCCCGGCGCCGGCGTTCCACCTGCCAGCGCATCCAGGAAATCCCCCGCGGCGTCCGGCGCAGGTTCTCCCTGCGCGGCTGCCAGCCGGTATTCCAGCACCTGATCCGGCTCGAACTGGTCGAGCTGCAAGTGCCAGCGCGCCGCCTCGATCAACGCCTCTTGGGGGATCAGCCCTACCAGTTCGCTGTGCCGGATGCCCACGCCATAGCGGGCAGCCTCGCGCCGCACCAGCTCGACCACGCGCGTCAGCGGCGTGGCGCGAAAGTTGGTCAGGTTCATCGAAACCTGGGCCATTCCATCCACCAGCAGCCCCAACGCCTTGACATAGCGCAGCCCACCCGACGAATGGCGCACCGCTTTGGCGACCTTCTTGGCGACCTCCACGTCGCTCGTCGTCAGGTAGACGTTGTAAGCGATGAGCGGCTGGCGCGCCCCGATCACGGTCGCCCCGGCGCTCCCAACCTTTCTGGGTCCGAAATCAGGGTCGCGCTCGGGGTTGGTTCCCATTTCTTCTTTGAGCGCCTCGTACTGCCCGCGGCGGATGTTCTCGAGATCCTTACGCTCGGGCCGGGAGGCCGCTTCTTCGTACAGGTACACGGGTATGCCCAATTCATTGCCCACCCGTTCCCCCAGGCGGCGGGCGATCTGCACGCAATCCTGCATGCTCACGCCGCGGATGGGCACGAAGGGCACGACGTCCGTCGCCCCGATGCGCGGGTGCTCGCCCTGGTGTTCGTCCAGGTTGATCAGCTCGGCCGCTTTTTGGATCGCCCGGAAGGCCGCTTCTCCGATCGGCTCCGGCGCCCCGACGAAGGTGAGCACGGTGCGGTTGTGGTCCAGGTCAGAGCTCCGGTCGAGCAGGCTCACCCCCTGCACCGAGGTAATCGCTTGCATGATCGCCTCCACCACTTCGGGGCGGCGGGCGTCAGAAAAATTGGCTATACATTCGACGATTGGCGTGGACATATGACTCCCTTGATTTAATGATCGGACGCCCTATTATAACCAGTTTCCTGTACGGAGGAGCGCGGCAAGGACCCAGAACGGCGCGCGCGTTCCCCCCGCCGGAAGTGGGCTGGCTAACGAGGGGCATCTATTCGGGGGGTGCGGTTGTTTAGATCTGGGCGGCGGAGTGTTGGAGGCGCCCCGCGCCCGCCGTTTTACGCCGCACGATCAGCCTGAGCTTCTAGAGCTGGACGTATCAGGCGCGCAGCGCCCGCAGCTTTCCCACCAGCTCCTTTTCCTCCTGGCTCAGTTTTGTCGGGAGCTGCACCTGAACAGCCGCGAGCAGGTTGCCGCGCTCGTCGGGGTGTTTCAATTTTGGCATGCCCAGCCCGCGCAGCCGGAACACCTGCCCGTTGGAGGTGCCCTCGGGTATGGTGAGCGCAACCGGCCGGT
>JADYYC010000201.1 GCA_020853835.1 Anaerolineales bacterium | reverse complement strand
TTTCGGGGGTGTGAGTGTCTTGCTGGTCCTCCGTGCGCTCGATCAACCACTGTGACGAGGCGGCGATGGCCGGGCGCCCCTGCCCTAAGGCCTGTCGTATTACAGCAGCCTCACCGCGTGCCTTCCAGGATGAGCGAAGCGACGCCGGCGGGATCGACCCACATGGGAACGTGCCCCCAGCGCGGGGGATAGACCCATTGGGTGTGTTCGGGCAGTTTGTCGCGCCGCCGGCAGCTGCTCGGCAGAACCCAGTCGCGCCCGCCAAACGCCACGGTCAGCGGCACGGTGATCGACTGGCCGCCCGTGAACGGCTCGGTGCACGAAAACGTCTCCACAAAAGCGGTCGCTTTTGCCAGGTCTTCTGATACCCTGATGGCGTCGCTGGCGGGCATGCGCCCGCTCCCCGGCGAAACGGGAAACATCAAGAACAGCTCCCTGAGCGGGGCGAACCGCATCAATGCCCGCGTGACCCCCAGCGGCATCGCTCTGGACATCAGGTACAAAGCGTGCAGGAGGAGCCGCGCCGAGGCGGCGGTGTGCGCCTCCCATAACCCTGCGGGCGAGATGGCGACGACCGAGCGCGCGACCCCGCGCCGGGCGGCTTCGAGCGCCATATAACCGCCCTGCGAATTGCCCGCCATGTCCACCGGCAGGTCGACGCCCATTTGCGTCAGGGTGTCAACCAGGGCGTCGACGAGGTTGGGTATCGTCGGTTTTACGCCGCCAGCCAGCGGCGGGGTCTCGCCAAATCCGGCGATGTCAAACACCAGTGCCCGGCGCTCCTGCGCCAGCAGCGGCATGACCGGCCTCCACGCCGCCCCCGACATTCCGATCCCGTGCAGGAGCACCAGGGGACGGCCAGAACCTTGTTCTTCGTAATACCACATTGGATTTTCCTCTGCTCAACACCAAGATTTGTAATGTGGGCCGCCGGCCCGCGCTACGGGCTGCTAAACGCTTCGGGCCTGGCCTGGAGATACCAGGCGCGGTCCTTGACGAGCAGGAGGATGGGAAGCACATTGAGGGCGAGGACGGCCAGATCGGCGAGCCCAAAATCGTCCAGGATGGTCAAGAGCGATATTGCGCCCAAGAGACCGATTGTCATGAAGTAAGCCGCGCGGCTGCGTTTGCCCAGGAGGATCAACAGCGCCAGCAGGGCGCCCGCGGCCGCCAGCGCCAGCACGACCATCGCCCCTTTGACGAGCGGCGAGTTCGGAAGCGCCGGGTGGGCGTTAGCGGCGATGATCACCGCAAATACGAGCCAGAAGACGAGGTTGAGCAGGATGAGGATAAAGGTCGCAGAGACCGAAACAGGACGGTTGTTCATAGGTGCAACCTTTCGTTCGATTTGGAAAGACAGATTTATTATACAACTTTCGCATCCCCGCTTCAAGCGCGGCCCGATCTCGGGCAAAAATCGGCGAATGATTATTGCAACTGCAAATTATTGCATTATAATTGTACGCGGAGATAAAAAAATGAGAGCCTCTTCTGTCAATCAAATCATCCTGAAGACACTCGAGCAGGATCAGTCGCACCTGACGGCGCAGCAAATCTATGGGCGCATTCGGGATAACCTGCCCGCGGTCAACCAGTCCACCGTGTACCGCGCCCTGGAACGCCTGGCGCACGCCGGACAGGTATCGGTCTCCGATATGGGCCTGGGGGCGGCGGTCTACGAAGCCGTCGGCGGCGAGCAGCACCACCACCTGGTGTGCCAGGAGTGCAACCAGGTGATCACGATCGACGACGCTGCGATCCAGGCGCTGTTCAACGACATCGAGCGGCAGCACGATTTCCAGGTGGTCACCAATCATCTGATCCTGTTTGGCCGCTGTTCGGCATGCCGGGAACGGATGCCGGAGTAAACGACCTCTCAACAAAGGCGGCAAATGACCGATACGCCGGGCGGCGCCAAAGGCGCGCAAACGTCCCACACTTATGAACAAAATGCCTTGCAGCTGCGCCGGCAGGTCCAGCAGATGGCTCAATCCTACCGGCAGGCTCAAATCTTGCTCACCTGCGTCGAGCTGGGGGTGTTCGAAGCCCTGGCTGGGGGGAGCGCTGCCGCGCCAGACGTGGCGCAGGCTGCCGGCGCTGAGCTGCGCGGCATGGAGCTGCTGCTCAATGCCGCGGCTGCATCGGGCTTGCTGGTCAAACGCGACGGCCTTTTTTCGAACACCGACCTCGCCCGCGCCTGTCTCTCGTCCGATGGCGCCAGTCCCCTGGCGCGCCGGCTGAAGATCGAGAGCGCCTTTTACCATCGCTGGGGGCGCCTGGCAGAGGCCGTGCGGACGGGGAAACGCCCGGTGGAAAACCTGCTGGACGAACAGCCCGAAGGTTGGGTGAGGTCCTTCATCTATGGGCTGTACGACATGGCGCGCCTCGTTGCGCCCGGCGTCGCCGAAGCGCTGGTCTTGCCCGCCGACCGCCCCGTGCGCGTCCTGGACGTCGGCGGCGGGCACGGCGGCTACAGCATTGCCCTGGCGCAGAAATACCCGCTCCTCACGGCCACGGTCTTCGAGCTGCCGCGCGTCGTGCCGGTGGCGCGCGAGATCGTTGCAAACGCCGGGATGTCGGAGCGGATCACCGTCCAGGAGGGCGATTTCCAGAAGGAAGAGCTGGGCGCGGGCTATGACGCGGCGCTGGTGTTTGGCGTATTGAACGGCGAGCCGCCCGAGGGCCGCCCCGCTTTGATCCGCAAGGTGTTTGCGGCGCTGAATCCGGGCGGGCAGATCGTGCTGCGCGACTTTGTCCTCGAACCCGACCGGGCCGGGCCGCCCGAAGCCGCCATTTTTGCCCTGCAAATGCTGCTCGCCACCGAATCGGGCGGACTGGACACCCGCGCCGATTGGGAAGCCTGGCTGCTCGCGGCCGGCTTCGCCCCCTCGACCCGGCTTGTCCTGCCCGAATGGATCGGCTCGACCCTGACGGTGGCGATCAAACCTGCGGCATAAAGGAGACTGTAAGAATGAAGTGCAGCCGTTGTGGAGATCCTATCGCGCCTGGGGATGAGATGGACTATTACGGACAGGCGCTCTGCGAGGACTGCTACATGCGCGCCCTCTCGCCCGCCCGCGCCTGCGATCCGTGGGCGGTGCGCAGCGCACAGGTACTGACCCAAATTGATGCGCGTTACGCAGATTTGAGCGAGACACAGACCGCCATCTTGCGCGCCCTGGAAGAGACGGGCGGGTTGGAGGCGGCCCTTCTGGCCGACAGGCTTCAGATGCAGCT
>JADYYC010000200.1 GCA_020853835.1 Anaerolineales bacterium | reverse complement strand
CCGATCATGATTTCGCTGCGCAATGGAAATCGGATCCAGAAGGCACACTCTCAAAGCAGGGCTTGAGGCTGTCGAGCGAGGAACTGGCGTTCCTCAAAACCGGTCTCAAGCGGCGGGACATCGATGAAGTCCGATTGGCGGATTATCTCCACAAAGCCTATCGGTGGTAACACGCTTTCTCACCTGGCATAATAAACTGAATTCGTTTCAAGCAACAATCAATCGAATACTGTACGCAGGCGGCGCATGGCCCGAATATATTCAGGCGATGCGCCTGGCCGTTAACGAGGGCCGGGATGAAACCGAAGCCCCAGCCTGGGTGGCGCTGCCTGGTCTGTGTTGCCAGGCGGCGGGGGGTGAGGCCGCCTGGACGGATGCCCTGACAGCCGCCTGGATCATGCTCCACGAGGCGGCTTCGATTACCGACAACGTGGAGGATCGCGATCCGCCCGCCGAT
This sequence comes from Anaerolineales bacterium, assembly GCA_020853835.1. Lineage (GTDB taxonomy): Bacteria > Chloroflexota > Anaerolineae > Anaerolineales > UBA4823 > UTCFX2. The sequence continues at coordinate 2,690 of JADYYC010000200.1, read as the reverse complement.
TGGTGGGCGCAGAGCGGTAGCGCGGTCGCGCTCAGCGTCGCGACCGGTTTGTATTTCAGCGCCAGCCAGGCGCTGAACCAGCTCGAAAGCGCCTCCGTTGATGCACGAACGGCGCGCGATGTGCGCGATGAAATGCTGCGCCGCGTCCTAGAAATGTGCAGCGGGCAGCATCTGGATCTGCTCCAACCGCGCCCGACCCTCGCGACTTATTGGCAGGTTGTCGGGGCAAAATCGGGAGCTTTCTTTGGAATGGCTTGCTGGGCGGGGGCGCGCCTGGCGACCGATGAACCCCGGACGCTGCTGGGCTTTCAAGAGTTTGGCGTCCAGCTTGGGCTGCTCATCCAGATCCTGGACGACTTGAAAGAATATCAGGCCCTTGAACAAAGCTCCTTGAGTTCTGATGCATCTCCTGAATGCCTGCCCGATTTGAGACGCTCGCTGCCAGCCGCATATGTGCGTGAGGTGGCCTCGCCAGAGGTCGTCGACCATTTTGAGCAACTCCTCGAAAATCCAATTGCAACTCCAGACGCGGGCGCGCAGATTGTCCAGATGATCGAACGTTTCGGCGGCGCGGCTTATGTGCTGGCTGAGCTGGAAATCAAGCGCATGAAGGCGCTGGAGGGGTTGGAAATTTCCGGCGCCCGCCTGCCTGCCAGGGACGGCCTGCTGCGGCTGCTGGAGGCAGTTTACGCACCCGACTGAACGCTAACTTACCACCTCCAGCCTGTATTTTATGTAAAAAATTTTAACATTCTGGCATTAACCGGCTAAGAAATCAAAGGCTTTGTGCTAGAATCACGTCATGCAGACCGCTCGCGTGATCTCTCTGCGAAAAGTCGAACGATGGATGACGGTTTTGCCATTTATCCTGGCGTTGGGGGTTCTGGCATTTATCACCATCACCGCCATCCAGTTAATCAACTTTCCTGACGACGGTATTTACAACTATGAGGATAATGGTCTGATCCTGGCGGTCAAAGAAGATGGCCCAACTATCGGCGTACTGCAGCAGGGAGACGTTATCCAAACCCTGGAAGGGATCCCCTTTAGCCAGATCCGGTTTGATTACAACCGGCTGGGTAAGCAGGGCGGCGACACGGTTACGTTGGCGATCCTGCGGGATGGTCGGGTTGTCGATACCTCTTTTGTGCTGGAGGTGCCAACAGCGGAACTGGCCGCAAGTCGGCTGGTGGCAATCCTGGTGGCGCTGATCTTTTGGGTGGTGGGGGTCTTGGTGGAAGCCTTCAAGCCACTGGGAAAGAGCCAGCCGGTCGTCTTCCTGTGGTTTCAGACCAGCGCGCTCGTCCTGGCAGCCGGCTCGGCTTCTTCCATGGGATCAATCTGGGCCAGCACGCTGTTCAATGCCTTGCTCTGGGTCCTCGGCCCGCTTACAGCCCATTTTCATATCATCTTCCCCCAGCCTATTCGTCGTGTTGGTTTAAAAATCTATTTGCGCGTTGTGTACCTCGTCGCCCTGGCTGGGATATTGCTGCTCTTATGGAAGGAATTGCCTCAAACAGCCTCTGCGAACCTGATTCTGCTGGCGGTTAACTTGCTGGTGGGGGTGGGGCTGCTTGCTTACGATTACAGTCACGCCGAATCTCCCGGGGTGCGCGGCAAGATCCGCATCGTGATGTTAGGCGCCGCGCTGGCGGTGATACCTTTTCTGATCCTGACCATCCTGCCGGATGTGCTGTTCGGCGAGTCTTTTGTTCCTTATTCCTCTGCGTTTCTGCTCCTGGGGATTCTGCCGCTGACCTATGGATACGCGATCTTCCGCCTGCGCTTGATCGAGATCGACCAGAAAGTCAACCGCGGCGCGACGTTTATCCTGGTGTTTTCGATCCTGGCAGGTTTTTACCTGTTGCTTTCCGCCGCTCTTAACCAAATGCTGTCTGAAGACTTGCGCACATCGCCGCTCATCAACACCATCTTGGTGATGACGCTGGCGAGCTTCTACATCCCGCTTCATCGCTCGGTACAGCGGCTGGTCGACCGGTTGTTTTACGGCGGCTGGTACGATTACCGGGTCGGTATCCGCCAGCTCACCGAAGACCTGTCGCACATCAACGATCTTGAACTTCTGGCAAAGACGGTCAGCGAAAGGCTGGTTAACACGCTGCGCCTGGAGGAGGCGGTGGTTTTTCTGCGCGATCAGAGCGGCGATTTTTCAGTTATCAAATCAACCTTTGGGAGTGATAACAAAGAGCGCGTCCAGCACGAATTCCCAGTGCTGCCGCGCTCCAGCCTGAACTACCTGATGAAAATCGGCGTGACCGAGCGCACCGAACTGTTGCAGGCGCTCTCCCAGGTCACGCTCACCCCGCAGGAATTGCAGTTGCTAAAGACCGAACAGATCCACCTGTGGGTGCCAATCGTAGGACATACCCAGATCATGGGCCTGTTGGCGATGGGGCCAAAACTGGGCGGCGACGTGTTCAGCGCCGACGACATCGACATCTTCAGGGTGGTTGTTCAACAGTTGAGCCCAATCGTAGAAAATATTCATCTGCTGATGGATTTGAAACAGCACGCCAGCGAACTGGAGCGGCGGGTTGAGGAGCGCACCTCCGAGCTGCATGATCAAAAGGAGCGCGTCGAGGCTATTCTAGCCAGCGTAGGCGATGGGGTGATCGTCACAGACCTGGCGGGCGATATCCTGACCGTGAACCTGGCGTTCGAGAAGCTCT
>JADYYC010000199.1 GCA_020853835.1 Anaerolineales bacterium | reverse complement strand
CCGATCATGATTTCGCTGCGCAATGGAAATCGGATCCAGAAGGCACACTCTCAAAGCAGGGCTTGAGGCTGTCGAGCGAGGAACTGGCGTTCCTCAAAACCGGTCTCAAGCGGCGGGACATCGATGAGGTCCGATTGGCAGATTATCTCCACAAAGCCTATCGGTGGGGATAACTTATTCACCTGGCATAATAAACTGAATTCTTTTCAAGCAACAGTCAGTCGAATATGGCACGCAGGCGGCGCATGGCCCGAATATGTTCGGGCGATGCGCCTGGCTCTTAATGAAGGCCGCGATGAAACCGAAGCCCTGGCTTGGGCGGCGCTGCCGGGCCTGTGCTGCGAAGCGGCCGGGGGCGAGGCGGCCTGGGCGGATGTCCTGGCAGCCGCCTGGATTATGCTCCAAGAGGCGGCTTCAATTACAGACAACGTAGAAGATCGCGACCCGCCCGCCGATTGGTGGGCGCAGTCTGGCAGCGCGGTCGCGCTCAGCGTCGCAACCGGGTTGTATTTCAGCGCCTGCCAGGCGCTGAACCAGCTCGAGGATGCCCCGCTCGCCCCCCTGGCCGCGCGTGCTGTGCGTGATGAAATGCTGCGCCGCGTCCTTGAAATGTGCAGCGGGCAGTATCTGGATCTGCTCCAGCCACGCCCGGCCCTCGCGACCTACTGGCAGGTTGCCCGGGCAAAATCGGGGGCGTTCTTTGGAATGGCTTGCTGGGCGGGGGCGCGCCTGGCGACCGAGGAGCCTCGGACGCTGCTGGGCTTTCAAGAGTTTGGTGTCCAGCTTGGGCTGCTCATCCAGATCCTGGACGACTTGAAAGAATATCAGGCCCTTGAACAAAGCTCCTTGAGTTCTGGTACATCTCCTGAATGCCTGCCCGATTTGAGACGCTCGCTGCCGGCCGCATATGTGCGTGAGGTGGCCTCGCCAGAGGTCGTCGACCATTTTGAGCAGCTCCTCGAAAATCCAATCGCAACTCCAGACGCGGGCGCTCAGATTGTCCAGACGATCGAACGCTTCGGCGGCGCGGCTTATGTGCTGGCTGAGCTGGAAATCAAGCGTATGAAGGCGCTGGAGGGATTGGAAATTTCCGGCGCCCGCCTGCCCGCCAGGGACGGCCTGCTGCGGCTGCTGGAGGCAGTTTACGCTCCCGACTGAACGCTAACTTACCACTTCCAGCCTGTATTTTATGTAAAAAATTTTAACATTCTGGCATTAACCGGCTAAGAAACCCAAGGCTTTGTGCTAGAATCACATCATGCAGACCGCTCGCGTGATCTCTCTGCGAAAAGTCGAACGATGGATGACGGTTTTGCCATTTATCCTGGCGTTGGGGATCCTGGTATTTATCACCATCACCGCCATCCAGTTAATCAACTTTCCTGACGACGGCATTTACAACTATGAGGATAATGGTCTGATCCTGGCGGTCAAAGAAGATGGCCCAACTATCGGCGTACTGCAGCAGGGAGACGTTATCCAAACCCTGGAAGGTATCCCCTTTAGCCAGATCCGGTTTGATTACAACCGGCTGGGTAAGCAGGGCGGTGACACGGTTAGGTTGGAGATCTTGCGGGATGGTCGGGTTATCGATACCTCTTTTATACTGGAGGTGCCGACTGCGGAACTGGCCGCAAGCCGGTTGGTGGCAATCCTGGTCGCGTTGATCTTCTGGGCGGTGGGGGTCTTGGTGGAAGCCTTCAAGCCACTGGGAAAGAGCCAGCCAGTCGTCTTCCTTTGGTTTCAGACCAGCGCGCTTACCCTGGCAGCCGGCTCGGCTTCCACCATGGGAGCTATCTGGGCCGGCGTACTGTTTAACGCATTGCTTTGGATCCTCGGCCCGCTTTCGGCCCATTTTCATGCCATCTTTCCCCAACCTATTCCTCGTGTTGGTTTAAAAATTTATTTGCGCGTTGTGTATCTCATCGCTCTGGCCGGAATACTGCTCCTCTTGTGGAGGAGACTGCCGCAGGCGGCCTCTGCGAACCTGATTCTGCTGGCGGTTAACCTGCTGGTAGGGGTGGGTCTGCTTGCTTACGATTACAGTCACGCCGAATCTCCCGGTGTGCGCGGCAAGATCCGCATCGTGATGTTAGGCGCCGCGCTGGCGGTGATTCCTTTTCTGATCCTGACCATCCTGCCAGATGTGCTGTTTGGCGAACCTTTCGTCCCTTACTCCTCCGCGTTTCTGCTTCTGGGAATTCTGCCGCTGACCTATGGATATGCGATCTTCCGCCTGCGCTTGATTGAGATCGACCAGACGGTCAACCGCGGTGCGACGCTCATCCTGGTGTTTTCGATCCTGGCGGGTTTTTACTTGCTCCTTTCCGCTGCTCTCAATCAATGGCTGTCTGAAGACTTGCGCACATCGCCGCTCATCAACACCCTTCTGGTAATGACGCTTGCGAGCTTCTACATCCCGCTTTACCGCTTGGTACAGCGGTTGGTCGACCGGTTGTTCTACGGCGGTTGGTATGATTACCGGGTCGGTATCCGCCAGCTTACCGAAGACCTGTCGCACATCAACGATCTTGAGCTGCTGGCAAAGACGGTCAGCGAAAGGCTGGTTAACACGCTGCGCCTGGAGGAGGCGGTGGTTTTTCTGCGCGACCAGAGCGGCGATTTTTCAGTTATTAAATCAACCTTTGGGAGTGATAACAAAGAGCGCGTCCAGCACGAATTCCCAGTGCTGCCGCGCTCCAGCCTGAACTACCTGATGAAAATCGGCGTGACCGAGCGCACCGAACTGCTGCAGGCGCTCTCCCAGGTCACGCTCACCCCGCAGGAATTGCAGTTGCTAAAGACCGAACAGATCCACCTGTGGGTGCCGATCGTAGGCCATACCCAGATCATGGGCCTGTTGGCGATGGGGCCAAAACTGGGCGGCGACGTGTTCAGCGCCGACGACATCGACATCTTCAGAGTGGTTGTTCAACAGTTGAGTCCAATCGTAGAAAATATTCATCTGCTGATGGATTTGAAACAGCACGCCAGCGAACTGGAGCGGCGGGTTGAGGAACGCACCTCCGAGCTGCATGATCAAAAGGAGCGCGTCGAGGCTATTCTAGCCAGCGTAGGCGATGGGGTGATCGTCACAGACCTGGCGGGCGATATCCTGACCGTGAACCTGGCGTTCGAGAAGCTCT
>JADYYC010000198.1 GCA_020853835.1 Anaerolineales bacterium | reverse complement strand
TTTTCAAGGCTGTCCGGATCGGAGGCGTCTGGCAGGTCCGAAGTGAGCCGGTAGGCCATGCCGAGCACGCGCAGCGCGTCCTGGGTCATCAGGTCGTTCGCCGCCAGGATTTGCATGCGCGTGGTTTCATCCAGAGGCTCGATGCGGTTATCCATGCCCTGGTATGACCCGCACAGGTCGAGCACCAGGTCGAGGGCGCCTTTGACCGTGATAACGTGCCATTCTTTTTTAGCCGCGTCGGAGAAGGGCGAGATGTCCTCGGCCCGCGGCGCGGCGATTTTGTGGATGGTGGTCATGCGTTTGCGAACCGAATCGAATGGCACTTCCTGAACGCGCGGGTAAGCCTGGTTCAGCTCCTGCTGGGACGCGCCCGTTTTTGCCGCGGCGACGATCAAGGCGCCTTCGGTCGGGTCGCCCACCATGCGGTAAGTGCGTTTATCGTCGCTCTCGCCGCTGACCTCGACGCCCGCGTCGTTATTCAAAGCCGCGACCCATAAATTTGTCAGCGCGGCCGGGTAATCTTTGATGTTGATAGGTTGGTGATCGATCGAGAAATCGCCCACCGGCGCATAACCGATCCCGCTGATAGAGAAGATTTTACCGGCGGCCCACATGCGCGTGGCGGTCATTTCGTTCTGGGTGAGCGTGCCGGTCTTGTCCGAACAGATCACCGTGGTCGATCCGAGCGTCTCGACGGATGAGAGCTTGCGGATCAGGGCATGCCGCTTGATCATTTCCCGCATACCAAGCGCCAGGCTGATGGTGACGACAGCCGGCAAGCCCTCTGGCACTGCGGCGATCGCCAGGCTGACCGCGATGAGAAACATGTCAAGCGGATCGTAGCCGCGCAGCCAGCCGACCGCAAAAACGATGCCGCAGATGGTCAGCGCCGCCCAGCCGAGCGTCTTTCCCAATTGGTCCAGCCGCTTTTGCAGGGGGGTCTCTTCTTCTTCGACGGATTGCAGCATCTCAGCGATCAGGCCGATCTGGGTGTGCATGCCGGTGCTGATCACAACACCGCGCCCGCGCCCATAGCTCACCAGCGTCCCCATGAAAGCGGTGTTTTTGCGGTCGCCCAATGGGATTTGAGCTTCGAGGCGGATCGAAGCGTCTTTTTGAACCGGGACCGATTCGCCGGTGAGGGCGGCCTCCTCGGCGCGCAGATTGACCGCCTCTACCAGCCGGATATCAGCCGGGACGTAATTGCCCGCCTCCAGCAGCACCAGGTCGCCCGGTACGACCTGTGACGATGGGATCGTCTTGCGCGAGTTGCTGCGGATCACGTGGGCTTCGGGCGCGGCCAGCTTCTTCAGCGCCGCCAGGGCTTGCTCGGCGCGCCGTTCCTGGAACACGCCAAGCGCCGCGTTCAAGATCACGATCGCCATGATCGCCGCGGCCTCCACATAATCTCCCAAAAAAGCCGAGACTACTGAAGCAACGATCAGCATCATGACCACAAAATTGTTGAATTGGTCCCACAGCATTTTCCAGAAACTCACCGAGGGCTTTTCCGCAAGCTGGTTGGGACCGTATTGCTCCAGCCTTTTTGCAGCTTCTTCGTCGCTGAGGCCGATATCGGCCAGCGTGTCGAGCTCGTCGAGCACGTCTTCCAGCCCGAGAGCATGCCATTCGTTTCCATTCGGTTTTTTAAGGTCGATTTGCGGGACGAATTTCTCTATAGCCATGGATTACACTCCGGAGGCAGATATGCTAATTTGCGATGCATTATAGCATGTCGAACTTTGCCAACTGGTTGGCTATCCCACCTTTTCCGGCTATGACAAACGTCACTTTTTGCTATAATTCATCCCGAATATCAGTTGTGAGCGCGATGGAGAGACCTTGAATGGAATACAAAACTGTTAAAGTACCCGAGCAAGGCGAGAAGATCACAATCTCGAACGGCAGGCTGCATGTTCCTGACCGTCCCATCATCCCTTTTGTGGAGGGAGACGGAACCGGGCGGGATATCTGGAAAGCCTCGGTGCGGGTGTTGGATGCGGCTGTGGAGAAGGCGTACCGGGGAGAGAGGCGCATCCAATGGATGGAGGTGTTTGCGGGCGAGAAGGCCTTCGACCAGTTTGGATCCTGGCTGCCCGACGAGACGGTCACGGCTTTTCGCGAATTCCTGGTCGGGATAAAAGGGCCGCTTACCACACCCATCGGGGGCGGTTTTCGTTCGCTCAACGTCGCTTTGCGCAAGGCGTTAGACCTGTATGTCTGCCAGCGGCCGGTGCGCTATTTCAACGGCGTGCCATCGCCGGTCAAGCATCCAGAGTACGTGGACATGGTCGTCTTTCGAGAAAACACAGAAGACATCTATACCGGGATCGAATTCGAGAACGGCGCTCCAGAAAACCTGCGCTTCAAAGAAGTATTGCAGCAGGAATTCCCGCAAGAATTTGCGAAAATCCGCTTCCCCGCGAGCGCCGGGATTGGGATCAAGCCGGTTTCGCAGGAGGGGACCGCCCGGCTGGTGCGGGCTGCCATCGAATGGTCGCTGGCAAACCGCCGCCGTAACGTCACGCTCGTGCATAAGGGCAATATCATGAAATACACCGAGGGCGCGTTCCGGAATTGGGGTTACGAGGTTGCCGAGGCGGAATTTGGCGCGCAGGTGTACACCTGGTCGCAGTGGGAGCGCACAAAAGCCGAGAAAGGCGAAGCGGCAGCCAACGCCGAGCAAGACGCAGCCTTACAAGGCGGGCGGCTGCTCGTCAAAGATGTGATCGCCGACATCGTCTTTCAGCAGACGATCACCCGCGCCCGCGAGTTTGACGTCCTGGCGACCATGAACCTGAACGGCGACTACCTTTCAGACGCGCTGGCTGCCCAGGTGGGGGGGATCGGGATCGCGCCGGGCGGGAATATCAATTACGCCACCGGTCACGCGGTCTTCGAAGCCACACACGGGACGGCGCCGAAATATGCCGATAAAGACATGGTCAACCCCGGATCGGTGATCCTTTCCGGTGAGATGATGCTGCGATATATGGGGTGGGATGAGGCAGCCGACCGGGTGATCCAGGGCATGGAGGGCGCTATCGCCGCCCGGACCGTGACCTATGATTTTCACCGCCTGATGGAAAACGCGACGCTGCTGAAGTGTTCTGAATTTGGCGACGCAGTGATCGCTCATATGGAACCGAGGGCCGGGCGTATTTAAGGGGGCGACCTGCCCCGGTCATCGCGGCGCGAAAGCCGTCGGATCGAAGACCCGGATCAGCTCTTCGGGGCTGGAGCAGCCCGTGGCGCGCCCGATATGATCGGGAAAGGATTCGGGCGGCAGGGCGTACTGGGGCGGCAGCGCCTTGACGTCGTAAACCGACTCGACCGGGTCTTCGCTAAACTGAAAGCTCGTGACGACGGATTGAGAGTTGAGGTCGAAGGTGACCAGTTGATTCTGGCTGCCCACCAGCAGCAGATGGTCTGCCAGCAGGGTTGAGCCGCGCAGAAACCCCTCGGGCAGCTTTGCGCTGGAGAGGATTTCGCCGCTGTACGGCTCGAAGCGGATGACCTCGCTCGCGCTGCTGTTCAAATAGATCGCGGTCTCGTCCGGCAGGACGAGCAAACTGTGGCTTGGAGTCGTCATGTCGGGTAGCTCGAAAACGAGCCTGCGCTCCCCCTCGGGGGTGATCCGGACGACGGCAGACCTGGCCGTCGCCGGGCGCACGATTGGGGCGCTGTCGCTGTCATTTATACGGGCTTTGAGGATCTTGCCCACCCCCCGGTTTGTCGCCAGTACATAGGGCCATAAGCCCTTGCGCATCAGCCAGGGCTTGCCGCTCACCAGGGCGGCGAAATCCTGATCGATGATGAGGCCGAGCGAGACCAGCAGGTCTCCGTTGGGCAGGGCGGCCAGGCTGTTGACATGGGCGTTGTCAAAGGCGATGTCTTCGTAGGTCGAAGGGTCGCGAAAATCGATCCCGCCCAGGTGGATTGCGTCCTGGTCGATGAGCAGCGGCGGCGTCCAATCGAGCGCTTCCAACGCCGGAGAGGGTTCGCGCAGGTAAACATGGCGCGCCAGGTTCCCCGCGGCGTCGAACTGCACGACCATGTCCGTCCCCGCGGAGGCGGCCCACAGACAGTCGGGGAAGGCCAGGATGTCGTGGATATAGGAGCAGACTCGATGGGTGTTTAGCCCCAGGAACTCCCACTGAGGATTGAAGCGGAACACGATAGATGAGTTTGCGATTGCGATCTGGTCGGGGAGCACCGAAACGCCCTTGCTGCCGCGCATCCCACCGCGCGGTTGGGTGTCCAGCAGTCTATAGGCCGGCTCGATGATGGCGGAGCGCCGGATCACGCGCCGATCTTCAAGCTCGATCACATACAAATGACCCGATGCGGCTATGGGCGGCGTCCCGCGCCGGACTGTGGAGACCAATACTCTCGTCATAAAAGGGTTTCTCGATGGCCCTGCATGGGCAAAGCCGGCCCCGCTTTCGCACGAAAAGCAGCGCTAAAGCGGGGCGGAAAGACAGCCCTCCCGGGCCAACCGTGACAGGGTGGTTACGTGATGATCACGGCGTAGGAATTGCAGTCGTCTGGGGCGCCGTGAGCGTGCCCGTCACGACCGTCCCCGCGGCTGCCGCTTCTTCTGGCGTTTGAGGCGCGCCTCCAAGCACCCAGCGCTCGAATATCGCGATGATTTCAGGCTTGAGCGCCTTGGTGGGCGGCATCGGGCCGCCGGCGTCGATCTCTTCCCGGTGGAGCATGCGGATCAGGTTGCTGGCGAGGTCGCCAGGGATCACGTTGGGAGCATGATCGCCGGTATTCATGACCTCTTCATAGCTTTGCATCAGGTAGTTGTTGTTCTTTTTGCCCGGGCGATGGCAGGAAATGCAGTAGCGCTTGACCAGCGGCTCGATGTGCACGTCATAGGAAGGCACTTGATCTTCGCCCAGCGTTGGCATAGCAGACGCCTGGGTCACTTCCTGGGGGAGTTCGGCCCGGTCGTCCCAGGTGTAGCGCATAAAATCTACAATGGTCTCGATCTCACCAATCGAAAGCTCGCCGCCGTAAGCGATCCCAAATGGCTGCATGCCCAGGTCGGGCTGGCCGTAGTTGATGACGTTGAAGAGCGTATCGTCCGTGCGGGTGTACATCTCATCCTGGGCGCTGATGGACTTCATATCGTAACCTTCCAGCCCTTCTACGCCCTCGATGATGCCGCCCTCGCCATCCGGGCCGTGGCATTCCACACAGTTGATCGAGTAGAGGTCCTGACCGATCAGGATGCTCTCGCTCAGGGTGGTGGCGACCGTTTCAGCCTCGACCTGGGGAGGGGTGGTGATGACCGCCCGGATCGTCAGGGCGATCATTGCGAGCACGACCACCCCCATGACGCCGATGGCGCGCCAGCGCTTGCCGGGGTAGCGGGCGGGTTTGCGGTCCAGGAAGGGCAGCAAGAACAGCGCCAGTATCGCCACCGTTGGCACCACAATCGTGCCAACCCACTCGATCTGACCGGGGAAGAACTTGAGCATCTCGAAAAGAAACAGAAAATACCACTCTGGACGGGGGATGTAGCTGCTGTCGCTCGGGTCTGCCTTGGGCTCATTGGCAACGCCCACAAAAGTCGCCAGCATCACCAGTATGATAAACAGTGCAAACGAGACTAGCAGGTCTTTGTAGATGATATCCGGAAAAAACTTGACACCCTGTTGCTTGGCTTGCTTGTATTTCTCGAGATAGCGTTGTTTTTGTTCGTCGTCCACAGTTGCGCTCCTCTCCCCTAATCTTCCCGATCGGGTACGCTTGAGATGCCCAGTTTGACGACCATGTAGATGTGCACGCCGATCAGGGCGCCGATCACAGCCGGCAGGAACCAGATGTGGACGGCAAAGAAACGTGTGAGCGTCACTGCGCTCAGCTCAGCGCCGCCGCGCAGCACGTTTGTGATAAAAGGGCCGATAAGCGGAACAGTGCCGGGAAGCTCGGTGCCGACCGTGGTCGCCCAGTACGCACGCTGGTTCCAGGGCAGCAGGTAGCCGGTAAAGCCCATCCCGAGGGTGCAAAGGAGCAAAACCACGCCCGTGAGCCAGGTGAACTCGCGCGGGTATTTGTAGGCGCCGTAATAGAAGGTGCGCAGCATGTGCAGGAAGACCACGATGACCATCAGCGACGCCCCCCAATGGTGGATGCCGCGGATTAACCAGCCAAAGGCGACCCCATTCATAATAAACTGGATGCTGTCGTATGCGCTTTGGGGGGAAGGGACATAGTAAACCGCCAGGAACATGCCCGTCACCCCCTGGAGCAAGAACAGGATGGCGCTGGCGCTGCCAAGTGTGAACCACCAGTTGACTTTGGGTACCTTGCGGTCAAGGACCACATTGTAGATGGTTGTTAAACCCAGTCTCTCGTCGAGCCAGGCAAACGCTTTATTCGCCATGTCTATCCTTCCACGAAGTGAATGAACAGGTTGCCGTCTTCCACCTTGTTCTCGAAGGTGTCGAGCGGGCGCGGTTGAGGGCCGCTGACGATTGCGCCATCCTTGTTCCAATGGCCGTCGTGGCAGGGGCAAACATACTGGACGATGTCATCATGCCAGCTCACCCGGCAGCTCAGATGGGTACAGATGTTCGAGAAAACGGTCGTATCAGTTTCGGTCTTGCGCAGGACATAGACGCCGTAACTGTTGGTGGCCTTCTCCCAGCCGTTGATTTTCGTGCGGGTGAAGCTGAAGGGGGTTGGCTCGCCGACCGGGTAATTATCGAGCGGCCCCAGGGGGATCCAGGATTCAGAGGTCTGGATTTTCAGCGCAGGCGAAAGGAGATACCCGATTGCCGGCAGGCCGACGATAACGCCCATGAGCGTTCCTAAGATTCCCACCACACCTTTGACGAAGTTGTTACGAGATAGATGGGGGGATTTTGTCATTCAGTCCTCCTTGTATGGTCGATATTCAGCTGTCAATAAGCGGTCCGCTGGAACTTTTTCACGTTTGGTTTCACAGTTATAGATTTTACCCGTGTTGGGGGTGAATTTCAAGCTGAATAAAGATATCGGCCCGAATATTCGGCGCCAGCCCCGCAATTTCTGTCCCGCGCGAAGCATGGTAAAATTTCATCATCGGTCAGCCGGGCAAGATTTCTGAAAATTAGTATAATAACTCAAATAATTTCTTTCTAAAAACCTCATAGGACCACACCTGAATAAGGAGACGCACATGGCTCTAAAAAGAAATGTCGGTCTGAAAGGCATCAAGTACCGGGGTGGAGGGCCGATGCTTGCCTGGGCGCTTCACCGCATCAGCGGCCTGGCAATCGTGTTGTTTGTGGGGCTGCACGTGATCTCTTCGTTTTTTATGCAGCAGCTCGGCAGCGACATCGCCACTGCCCTCAATACCGTCTATGAATCGATTTATTTTCAGTTCATAGTGATCTTCATTGTGCTGTTCCACGCGTTGAACGGTCTGCGGGTCATCATCCTCGATCTTTGGCCGCAATTGATTAAATTTCAGCGTGAAGCGACCTGGCTGCAATGGCTGATCTTCATCCCGACTTACGGTATGACGGTCACGATCATGATCCTGAACCAGTTGCAGGGTGGTTAGGACCTGTATCGAGATATTAGGAGACCAAGATGAGTTCCAGACCCGCTCCTCAAATCGGCTTCAGCTTCGAATACTTGATGTGGATCTTCACGCGCATCTCCGGCCTGGTCATGTATCTGCTGGCGTTCGTCGGCCTGGTGATGGCATTCTGGATGGGAGCCCATCAGCAGGTTGACATCGGCGCGCTGGCGCGCTGGACCTTTTTCCCAAACCCAAACCACGTGACCAACACCAACATCCCCGACGTTACGCTGGGATGGTCAAACGCCTGGTGGCAGGTCATGGAGATGTTGATCTTCCTCTTTGCGGTCACCCACGGCATGAACGGGGTGCGCGTGATTTATGAAGATTACATCGGGAATACCTGGGGCCGCGCCCTTGGGCGTGGCATCATTTTCCTGCTGTGGATTTTCTTGCTCATCGTCGGTATATATGTGATTCTGGCATCCTGAGACCCGGAGAGAGAGAATGAGCAACTATCATCAATTTGACGTGATTGTGGTGGGGGCTGGCGGGGCCGGGTTGATGGCGGCGCTGTACGCTTCGAAAACAGCCAACACAGCCGTGATTAGCAAGCTTTACCCGACCCGCTCGCACACCGGCACGGCGCAGGGAGGCGTCGGCGCGGCCCTCGGCAACGAAGGCGAGGACCATCCCGACTGGCACACATTTGACACCGTGAAAGGCAGCGATTACCTGGGCGACCAGGACGCGATCGAATTTATGTGCCACGAGGCGGTCCCGGCCGTTTATGAGCTGGAGCATATGGGGCTGCCCTTCTCCCGCACCGAGGACGGTTTGATCGCCCAGCGCCCGTTTGGCGGGCACACCAACAACATCACCGGCAAGCCGGTGCGGCGAGCCTGCTATGCCGCCGACCGCACCGGTCACATGATCCTGCAGACGCTCTACCAGCAGTGCATCAAGAACGATGTGAACTTCTTCGACGAGTTCCAGGTGCTGGACGTGTTGATCGAAAATGGCGCCGCGGCGGGCGTGGTCGCGCTCGAGCTGGCGAACCGCGAGCTGCACGTCTTCCATGCAAAGTCGGTCATCTTCGCCACCGGGGGGCACGGACGCATCTGGGAGATCACGTCCAACGCATACTCGTACACCGGCGATGGGCCGGCGGCGCTTCTGCGGCGCGGTATCCCGATGGAAGACATGGAGTTCTTCCAATTCCACCCCACCGGCATCTACAGGATGGGTATCCTGATCACCGAAGGCGTGCGCGGCGAGGGCGGTATTCTGGTCAACGACAAAGGCGAGCGCTTCATGGAGCATTACGCCCCCACCGTGAAGGACCTGGCATCGCGCGACGTGATCAGCCGGGCGATGTACCTCGAAATGCGGGATGGGCGCGGCATCAACGGCAAACGCTATCTCTACCTGGACATGCGGCCCGAGACCGTCAACCGCTACGCTGCATTGGATGGGCGCAAACGCCCCGATGGCTCCCCCTACGTCGTGACCGGCGAAGAGCTGCTCTCGAAGCTGCCGGACATCGTCGATTTCGCCCGCACCTATCTGGGCGTCGACCCGGTGGCGCAGCCCATGCCGGTCCAGCCGACCGCTCACTATGCGATGGGGGGCATCCCGACCAACATGTACGGCGAGGTTGTGATCGATGAGGCCAATACCGTTTTGCCCGGTCTGTACGCGGCGGGCGAATGCGCCTGCGTCTCGGTCCACGGGGCAAACCGGCTGGGGACGAACTCGCTGCTCGACCTGATCGTGTTTGGCAAACATGCCGGGCTGCGAGCGGCCGAGTACGCCAACGGCGCGTCCTTCCAGACGCTGCCAGCGGATCCGCTGGAATACGCCAACCAGCAGCTTGACCAGATCCTGCACAGCGATGGCGAGGAGAAAGTCTATGTGATCGGGCACGAGATGAAATCGGTCATGTTCGACGAGGTGGGCGTATTCCGCACCCAGGAAGGAATGCAGAAAGCGCTGGAAAAAATTGGCGAGCTCAGAGAGCGCCTCAAGCGCGTTCGCAAGCCCGATATGGGCAAAGTCTTCAACACCGAGCTGTTGGACATCTGGGAGCTGGGCAACCTTTTGGAACTGGCTGAGGTGACCACCGTGTCCGCGCTGGCGCGCACAGAAAGCCGCGGCGGTCATGCCCGCGAGGATTATCCCAAACGCGACGATGTCAACTGGCTCAAACACACACTGGCCTGGAAGCGAAATGGAAACATCGAGCTGGGTTACAAACCGGTCGTGATCACCAAATTCCAACCAAAAGAACGGGTTTATTAGTATAGGAGACCGCGATGGAAGTCACACTGAAAATATTCCGCTACAATCCAGAAAGCGGCAAAAAACCGCACTACGAGAAGTACACCGTGGAAGCGGAGCCCACAGACCGGGTTCTGGACCTGCTCGAATATATCAAGGGCAACTTCGATGGCACGCTCTCCTTCCGCAGGTCTTGCGCCCACGGGATCTGCGGCTCCGACGCGATGCGGATCAACGGGCAAAACCGCCTGGCTTGCAAGCTGCTGGTCAAAGACCTGCATGGCGCGCAGATCACCGTCGAGCCGATTTTGGGGCTGCGCGTGATCAAAGACCTGATCGTGGATATGGAGCCGTTCTTTGAAAATTACCGGTCGGTGCTGCCCTATCTGATTAACGACGAACCGGCGCCAAAAAAGGAGCGGCTGCAGAGCCCCGAGGAGCGCGAGCGCTTTGACGATACGACGAAGTGCATCCTGTGCGCCTGCTGCACCACCTCCTGCCCTTCGTTTTGGGTGAACGAGAAGTACGTCGGGCCGGCCGCGATCGTCACCGCCCACCGGTTCATCTTCGACAGCCGTGATCGCGGCGCGGCGGAGCGCCTGAAGATCCTCAGCGGTCAGTTTGGGGTGTATCGCTGCCACACGATCTTCAACTGCACCACGGCCTGCCCGCGTGAGATCGAAGTGACCCAGGCCATTGGAGAGGTCAAGAAGGCCATCGGAACCGGCAGTTTGGAATAGCCGCTTCTGGCATGTTATAATTTTTGGACCGCCCCAGTAGCTCAAAGGATAGAGCGAGGCTCTCCTAAGGCCGAGGTTGTGGGTTCGACTCCCGCCTGGGGCGCCAACCTTAAATTATTCAGAATCTCCAAAAAAAGTGCAAGAATCCTCTTGATTTTTATTTAGATTGTGATATACTTTGAAATGCTTGACGCCAGGGTGCCCCCCTCACTCTGGCGTCAAGCGCGTTAAAAAAAACGATCGCTGTGACCAAAGAAACGCCCATACCCCTGTACCCAGGAGAAATCGATGTCCCTCGACCTGTCCACCATTCGCGAACAGTTTCCTTCCCTGATCCGGCCCGTGATCTTCTTTGACAACCCGGGCGGCACGCAGATTGCCCGCCGATCATTGGAGCGGATCGTTTCCTACCTCACTTTCCACAACGCTAATCACGGGGGCGCCTTTACCACCAGCGCCGAATCCGATGCCGTGTTGGAGCAGGCTCACCAGGCGATGGCAGACTTCTTGAACGCCCCCCGCCCCGAAGAGATCGTGTTTGGCAACAACATGACCACGCTCACCCTGCACCTCAGCCGGTCGCTGGCGCGCCAGTGGAACGCTGGAGATGAGATCGTGGTCACCCGCCTGGATCATGACGCAAATATCACCCCCTGGGTCCTGGCCGCGCAGGATCACGGCGTGACCGTGCGCTGGGTGGATTTCCACCCTGAAGACGGCACGCTGGACATGGAAGCGCTTAAAACGGCGCTGGAAGACCGGCCGCGCCTGCTTGCCGTGGGTTATGCTTCGAACGCCCTGGGGACGATCAACCCGGTCAAGGAGATCGTGCGCATGGCGCACGCGGCTGGGGCGCTGGTTTATGTCGACGCAGTCCAGTTTGCGGCTCATGGCCCGATCGACGTTCAGGATTTGGGCTGTGATTTCCTGGTCTGCTCGTCGTACAAGTTTTTTGGCCCGCACGCGGGCATCTTATACGGGCGCTACGACCTGTTGGAGGAATTGAAGGCTTACAAAGTGCGCCCCGCTGCGGACACCTCGCCCGGAAAATGGGAAACGGGCACGCAGAACCACGAAGGGATCGCCGGTGTGCTGGGCGCAATCGAATATTTCGAGTGGCTCGGAAAAACCTTTGGCGGCGAGCACATCTCTCCTGACGAAGGGCGCTATGAAGGACGCCGCTTGAGGCTAAAGCAGGCGCTGACCGCCGTGCGCGCCTACGAGTTCGAGCTCAGCCGGGCGATGCTGGAGACGCTCTCTGAAACCCCCGGAGTGACCCTGTACGGGCCGTCAGACGAGCGCCGCCTGGAGCAGCGTGTGCCGACCTTCTCGTTCACCGTCAAGGGCTGGCGCCCGCGCCGCCTGGCCGAAGAGCTGGCAAAAGCCAACATCTTCACCTGGGATGGCAATTACTACGCCCTGGCGGTCACCGAGCACCTGGGGTTGGAGGATAAAGGGGGTATGCTGCGCGCTGGCCCGGTTCACTACAACACGGTCGAGGAAGTGCACCAGTTTGCTGAGGCGCTGAGGCGGATTTTATTGGGATGACAGGCGCTTAGCGCCGCCTCGACCCCTTGCCGGGGGCGTGCTTGCGCAAGAATTGCTCGAGCTCCTGCCGGGTGGGCAGGGAGGGTTGGGCGCCCGGCCGTGTGGCTGCCAGCGCCCCAGCCGCGCTGCCGTGCCGCACCGCCTCGTTAAGGTCGAGGCCCTCGCTCAGCGCGACCGCAAACGCGCCGACAAACGCATCGCCGGCGGCGGTGGTGTCCACGGGGTCGATGCGAAACGCCGGGACGTGGGTCTGCTGTTGAGGGGTGGCCAGGATCGCGCCCTCGCTCCCCAGCGTGACGATCAGGTTCCGCACGCCAACGTTGATCAACATATTGATCGAGGCTTCGAGCGAATCCAGACCGCTTAGCAGGAAAAGCTCGGTCTCGTTTGGGATCAGGTAATCGACCTCGGTGAGCAGCCCGGCGGGCAGGTCTCGCGCCGGCGCTGGGTTCAAAACGATCTTGAGGCCGTGCGACCTGCCCATGTGAATCGCCTGCTCGATCGCCGCCTGGGGCAGCTCGTGTTGCAGCAGCAGGATCGACGCGCCCTCAAAAGCCCCCTCCGCTGCCCGAACATCCCTGGCGGTCACGCGCCCGTTTGCGCCAGCGACGATCACGATGGTGTTTTCGCCCCGTTCGTTCACCGTGATCAGCGCCACGCCGGTGGAGGCATGTGGGTCGCGCGTGACAAAGGTGGCGTCCACGCCGTCGCGCGTGATCGATTCGCAAAGCTGGTCGCCGAATGCATCGCGGCCCAGCTTGCCGATCATCCTGACCTTTGCGCCGAGGCGGGCGGCCGCGACGGCCTGGTTTGCCCCTTTGCCTCCCGGGAAGGTGTTGAAATTGCTGGCGCTGATGGTCTCGCCGATTTCCGGGTGGCGCGGCGTAGTCACCACCAGGTCCATGTTAAGGCTGCCAACCACCAGCACGGTCTTTGCTTGATCAGACATCGTCTTCCTCTCCAGGCCCTGAAGAAATTTTACTGACCGGTTTGCTGCCGGAGCGCGATTTCCTCTGCGAGGTGCAGTTCCTCCGGTGTGTTCACATTTGAGAAACTGGAGAGCTCCGGGTCGAATGTTTGGATCTGCTCCTTGCGCATCAAGAGGACGTTCGCCTTGCTAAACCAGGCATCCGCACGCCATTTGTCGGCGTCGAGCGCGGCTTTGATGTGCGGCAGGCAGGAGGCGCAGCGGTAGACGGCGTGAAAGGGCTCGACCCCGCCCCCGAGGTGGGGGACGACCGCATCCACCCTCTTTTCCAGCAGTAAATCACGTTGGACGGCGAGCAGCTCGGGACGGACGAAGGGCATGTCGCATGCCACAACCGCTGCCAGGGGTTGGGTTGCGGCGCTCAAGGCGGTGTACAAACCACCCAGCGCCCCTCTGCCCGGGATCAGGTCCGAGAATAACGGCAAACCCAGAAACTGGTACGCCTCTGGGTGATTGGTGGTCACGATCATCTCGCTTGCGATGGGCTCAAGGCGCTCGATAATGCGGGTGATCAGCGGCCTGCCCAAAAACGGCGCCAGCCCCTTGTCCCGCCCCATCCTGCGCGATTCTCCACCGGCCTGGATGACGACAGCCAACATGGATTTGATTATAATAGAAGAAGGCCGATCATATCAAAGCAGACTTATTGACGGGTCAAACTTTTATTGGAATTTGCTGACGGAATAAACCGCAGGGGGCGAGGTGTCAGCTCAGGAGTGTGAAAAATGACAACCATAGCGGATGTATTGGATTCGATGACGGTGGAGGGGGAGCTCTATGAGGCGCTGGACGATCAGGCGCTGCGCTGTTTTGCGTGTGGTCATCGCTGCTTGATCCGCCCTGGGAGGCGGGGCATCTGCCAGGTGCGCTTCAACCGGGACGGCAAGCTTCAGGTGCCCTGGGGATACGTGGCGGCTTTGCAATCCGACCCAATCGAAAAGAAGCCCTTGTTTCACGTTTATCCCGGCGCAGAGGCGCTGACTTTCGGGATGCTGGGGTGCGATTTCCACTGCGCCTACTGCCAGAACCACCTCACCTCCCAGGCGCTGCGCGACCCCGCTTCGGATCTGGCGGTCTCGCTCGTCAGGCGTATCTCGCCCGAAGCCATGGTGGAGCTGGCGAAGCGTTCTGGCGCCGAAGTGATCGCTTCATCGTACAACGAACCGCTTATCACTTCAGAATGGGCGGTGAGCATCTTTCACAAAGCGGTGCAGGCCGGGTTGAAATGCGTGTATATTTCCAATGGGAACGCCACGCCCGAAGTGCTCGCATATCTGCGCCCCTATCTTTCGGCTTACAGGATCGATCTTAAAACGATGCAAGACCGTCACTATCGCAGCCTGGGCGGCGTGCTGCAGCATGTGCTGGACACCATCCAGGGGGCGCATGACCTGGGCCTGTGGGTGGAAGTGGTCACCCTGGTCGTGCCGGGGTTCAACGACACCACCGACGAACTGATGGACGCAGCCCGTTTTATCGCCTCGGTCTCGCCCGAGATCCCCTGGCATGTCACGGCTTTTCACCCCGATTATAAAATGACCGACCCCCCGCCCACCTCGGTGCGCACGCTGCTGCGGGCGGCTGAGATCGGCCAGGAAGCGGGTCTGAATTACGTCTATGCCGGGAATTTGCCTGGCCGGATGGGAGAATACGAAAGCACCTATTGCCCGGCCTGCCGGGAGAAGGTGATCGAGCGTTACAGCTTTGTCATCAAGGACTACCGGCTCACAGCCCAGGGTGATTGTCCAAAATGTGGGACGCACATCCCAGGGCTGTGGAGCGCCCATCCGGAGCGGGTGCGCCTGAACGGGTTTGGGATGCCGCGCGCGATTTATTGAGGCGGTTCAAGGGCCGCTCGCATCACGTAGCGGTCTATGCCCCCAAAGCGATATTTGTAATCCTCGGCGCCGCGCATGAAGTCGAAGCATGTGCGCCCGTTTTCGTTCGCCCACTTGAGCAGGTGTCCCAGGAGCACCCAGCCGCCGGACAGGTCGCGGAAGTCAAAGTTGATGCCCGAATTGTAGACCCATATGTGTCCCGCAAAATCGAAGTTCAGGTAACCGGCCGCTTTTACCCCGCCGCTTTCCAGGAACGCAAGCTGGAGCCAGCCCGCCTGGAAGGCGACGTGCACCAAAGCGTGCATCTGGCTTCGCATCACCCCGGTCAGAAAGCGGCTTTTTTCAGGATCCTGCGCCATCAGCTCCAGAAAGTCGTCGATCTCCTGATCCAGGGCGGCTTCGTCATCGACGATGTACCAGCGAACGGGCGGCTGGTACTCTTCGGCCCGCCGCATTTTCCGCCGGATCTCATGGCGCTGTTTCTTGTCGATCTGCGAGAGGTACGCCTCCCAATCCCCCGGAAGGGGGATGTATGGGCAGGGCTGTAGGCGTTCCTGGCGGTATGACCAGCCCAGCTTTTGGGCGGCGGCTTCAAGGGCCGGCAGGGTAGGAGAGGAATCTGGCAGGTTGTACAGGTCGAGTACGTGCCCTGAAAGGTCCGCCTGGCTGGAGAGGAATTCCAGGATCGACCGGGTGAATTCGGGCAGGTCGGAGGTGGGGACGATAAAATCCAGGTAGTCTGAGATTTCGATGCTGCCGAGCAGCATCAAGGCCGGCTCTCCAGCGCGGTTCTGGGTACGAAAGAGCGGCGCGATCCCGGCCAGATCGCCGTTTTGACGCCAGGCGGTGAGGATGAACAGCTCGCCAGACGGCCATTCTCCGCCGCCGAGTGTATCCCACCAGGCGCGCAGGTATTCGAAGCGCAAAAACGGCACGTGACTTGCACTGCAACAGGACAATAACTCGTTCCACGAAGCGGAAATTTGCTCGGCTTCAGCGATGTTTCTGAGGACTTTGATCTGCATGTTTACCCTGAATGACTGCGTATTTAACGTGAATTCGGGAAAGAGGCCGTTTGTCACTGCGAAGGCGGTTTATGCTCAAAGCAGTCTCCCGGATGAGCCAGCGAGGAGATTGCTTCAGCCCCAAAAGCGGGCTTCACAACGACGGTCTCTGCTATCTCGAACTGACGCTATTTAGCAGCATTTTACCAGTATAATGGCATGGAAGACACCAGGGCGCCAGGATTTCCACATGACCGCCACTCTCGACCTTAATCTTCTCTCGATCGCGCGCTACGCCGGGCGTGATTGCCCTGAAATGGTGGGGCTGTATTTTTCGGAGCCGCCCCGCCGGACGGCGCGTGGGCGCAACCTGGACCGCCTGGTGCTTTACCTGGCGTTCGAAGGCAACTCGCCGCTGACGCCCGAAGCGCGCGACGTCGCGCTGGCAGACCTGGCGCGGCTCTTCTACCGCACACCGGGTTCGGTGACCGCGGCGCTGCGCAGAACTGCCGAAGAGTTGAACACCCTTTTGTTCGAGCGCAACCGCCAGCTTGGGGTGAACCAGCAGTGCGTGGGGCTGCTTGTGCAGATCGTACTGCGGGAAGACCGGGCTTTCCTGGCCCAGTCGGGACAGGCCCATGTTTACCTGATCGCGTCCGGCGGCGCCCAGCATATCTACGACCCTGAATTATCCGGCCGCGGGCTGGGGCTGGCGCGCGCCGCCGCGCTGAGCTTCAGCCAGGTGAGTCTAAAAGCCAACGACGTGCTGCTGCTGGCAGCCCTGCCCTCGCAAGAGTGGAGCCCGATCGCCCTGGCGAGCGTGCACAGCCAGGGCCCCGAAAGCCTGCGGCGGCGGTTGTTCTCCCAGACCAGCGACGACCTGAACGCCGTGGCGTTGCAGGCTAAACAGGGAAAGGGCAAGTTCATTTTGATGCGCCA
>JADYYC010000197.1 GCA_020853835.1 Anaerolineales bacterium | reverse complement strand
GGCAAAGTCGTACCTCCCGATGAAGGCAAGTTCTCCGCGCTGGTGGGCGCCCTGGCGACCGACGGCGTGCTCGTCTACATCCCACGCAATGTCCAGTTGGAACAGCCGCTCCACAGCATCTTGTGGGGGCCGGGGATCAACCTGGCGTATCTATCGCATCTGCTGGTGTATGTCGAAGAGGGCAGCCAACTGACCTATGTGCATGAAGCCGCTTCGCAGACCGAGGCGGCAGGGCAGGCGATGCACGCCGGGATTGTCGAAATCTATGTCGGCCCAGGCGCAAACCTGCGCTTCGTCGAGCTTCAGTCGTGGGGAGAACACGTGTGGAATTTCAGCCATGAGCGTGTGCATGTGGACCGCGACGGCCAATTGGACTGGATTTTCGGCGCGATTGGCAGCCACCTGACGAAGAATTTCTCTGAGATCGATTTGATCGGGCGGGGTTCGAGCGGGCGCATGTCTGGTTTCTACTTCACAGATGGCGTGCAACACCTGGATCACGATACGCAGCAGAATCACCTTGCTCCAAACACGACCAGCGATTTGCTCTTCAAGGGCGCTTTGCGCGACCAGAGCCGTTCGGTGTGGCAAGGGATGATCTACGTCGCGCCGGGCGCTCAACACGCGGATGGCTATCAGGCAAACCGTAACCTTGTGCTGAGCCGTGAAGCACGCGCCGATTCAATCCCCGGCCTGGAGATTTTAGCCGACGACGTACGCTGCACGCATGGGGCGACGGTTGGGAAGATCGACGCAGACCAGGTTTTCTATTCCCGCAGCCGCGGCATACCATACGCCGAAGCGGAACGCTTGATCGTGGAAGGCTTTTTTGAACCGATCATGCAGCGCATACCATTTGAAGGGGTACGCCACCGCTTCCAGGATGCAATCGAGGACAAGATGGGTCAAGCCTGAGGCGCTGGCGTGAGTTTTAATCGCGCCTGCGGCGGACAATTTATTTCTACTACAGTGTATCGGGAGGGAAACTTTGAAAATTGAGCGAGGCGTCAGGGTGCAGGCTTGTGTTCAGCAGTTCTGTTGATACAATTGCGTGCTATTTTATTTTGATGCATTAATTTCTCAGGAGGCAGAATTGTCTGGACTATATTTCTCTACGGCGCCGGATCGTGATGAAAGTTTTCGGGTGGGCGATCTTATCGAAGTGTTCTGTGATCATGATTTCAACGGCGAGCGCATCAGAGACTGGCTGGTTGGCACGATCGTGCAGGTAGATCCGAAGATGCTGGCGGTCCAATTTCAGGAAAATGTGTATTTAACTGATGGTTGGATGGTGCCAGATCACGTCCTTTGGTGTCCGAAGACATCCAATAACATCCGCAAACCGCTCCGCCGGCGCCGCAAGCGGCCCACCGGGGGGCAGCTAATCCGGCCTAACACATCTGTCGATACAGAAGATGAGGATTGAAATTTCCACAGGCGTTAAAAACCATATGGAGACGCGCACAAACACACTTGATGTCAAGAAAATCCGTCAGGATTTTCCAATTTTGCAGCGAGAGGTACACCCAGGCGTCCCGCTGGTTTACCTGGATTCAACCGCGACGAGTCAAAAGCCTGCCCAAGTGATCGACGCGATGGACCGGTATTACCGCTATACAAACGCGAACATTCATCGCGGCATTCACGTGCTGGCCGAGGAATCGACGGCTGATTACGAGGCGGCGCGCCAGAAAGTGGCCCAATTTATCGGGGCAGAGTCTCCGCGCCAGGTGATTTTTACACGCAATACGACCGAATCAATCAATCTGGTTGCGTATAGCTGGGGACGCCGTCACCTCAACAAGGGCGATGTGATTATATTGACGGAGATGGAGCATCATTCGAACCTGGTGCCCTGGCAAATGCTGGCGCAAGAGCGTGAATTGCGGTTAGAGTTCATCCCCGTAACCGAAGATGGGCTGCTGGATCTCACAGCCTATCCCGCTTTGCTGGATTTTAAGCCTCGCATGGTGGCGTTCACGCAGATGTCCAACGTCTTAGGGACGATCAATCCTGCAAAGGACATGATCGCGCTGGCGCATCAGGCGGGAGCAATCACGCTTGTAGACGCCGCTCAATCTGCGCCACACCTGCCGGTAGATGTGCAAGATTTAGACGCGGATTTCTTTGCTTTCTCGGCGCACAAGATGTGCGGTCCGACCGGGATCGGCGTGTTGTATGGCAAGAAAGAACTCCTGGAAAGCATGCCGCCCTTTCTGGGCGGAGGAGATATGATCAAACGCGTCCAACTGCGCTCGTTCGCGCCGAACGAGCTGCCGCATAAGTTCGAGGCGGGGACACCGTCGATTGCGGAGGCGATTGGGCTAGGGGCGGCGGTGGATTATCTCACAGAGATCGGGATGGATAAAGTCGAAAGCCACGAAAAAGAGATCATCGCGTATGCGCTTGAAAGGCTCGAAGAGATCCCGGGAGTGAAGGTTTTCGGACCCGAAGCTGCAAAGAAGGGAGGCGTGGCATCTTTCACGCTGAGCAGTATTCACCCGCACGATGTCTCCCAGATTCTTGACCGGCATGGGATCGCCATCCGGGCAGGACACCATTGCGCTATGCCCCTTCACGAGAAATTTGGCTTGCCAGCAACCGCACGAGCCAGCTTCTACCTTTACTCCACTCGGGAAGAAGTCGACAAACTGGCCGATTCTCTTTACGAAGTTCGAAAAATCTTCGGAATGTAACCATGGACGATCTATACCGCGAGATTATCATTGATCGGTATAAAAACCCGATCTACCGAGGCTCGGTTAACCCGCACGATATCGCGTTTGAAGATGATAACCCGCTGTGCGGCGATCACATTCGCATCGAAGTGCGTGTGAACGAGAACGGGATTGTAGAGCAGGCAGCCTTCGACGGCCATGGCTGCGCCATTTCGCAGGCGGCGGCCGATCTTCTGATGGAAACGATCATCGGTAAGACTATTGAAGAAGTGAAGCAGATCACCAAAGACGACATTCTGGATATGCTGGGATTGGAGCTGGGGCCGGTGCGTCTGAAATGCGCCTTGCTTTCATTGAAAGTGCTCAAGGCGGGTGTTTATGGTCTGGGAGAAGCTACAGACGACCTGGTAGAGTGAGAATGCCTGATGGGGTTTTTGGTCAATGTTCAATTATTTGAAACTGGATCCTGAGCAATGTGAATTTATCCCGGTTGCTGGCATTAGTGATCTTCCGGCAGGAGAGCGCCTGTTCCTGGAAATCGACGGGCAGCCGATTGTAATCTTCAACCTTGCAGGGGATTATTACGCGATCGCGGATCTGTGCAGCCATGACAACGGCCCGGTGGGCGAAGGGGAGTTGGAGGGTTTCGAAATCATATGCCCTCGGCACGGGGCGCGTTTCGATATTCGTGATGGGCGAGTGCTGGCCTTGCCGGCCGTGGAAGATATCCCGGCTTATCCGGTGAGGTTGAACGATGGGATGATCGAAATTGGCCTCCCCCTGAATGATTGAAGCCTACACCTGCCCAAACGCGTAGAAGGTGGGCACGAAAAGAACCTGCTCGCCCGATCTCCCAGAATTGAAGAACACGCTTTTGTACTTCTCAAGATCCGCTTGAGGGATATGTCCCGTTAAATCCGCCAGAGCCACTTCCCATTCGAGGCTTAATTCGTCTGTTTCGGGCTGTTCCTGCCATTGTGCGCCGATCACGCCGCATTCGATTTTCTTAAAACCTGCCCGGTGAAAAAGCGCCTTCAACTGCCGGCCGAGGCGCGTGTCCGCCCCCTGACTCCGCAGGCTTTGTTCTTGCGCTCGTCCAAATTCGGCCAAGGCGGGCGGATAATCTATTCTGCCTCCGTAATCCGGTTCAGCAAACGCGGCCACCCAGCCGCCAGGGCGCACGACTCTCTGGCACTCTAGCAGCACCCTAAATGGATCCTGGACCCACAACAGCAGGTAATGGGTGAAAGCCAGATCAAAGCAGCCATTGGGGAACGGCAAGCTGTGAGCATCGCCCTGGACGAAACCTGCATGGGGGATTTCTCCGGCGGCTTGCTGAAGAAAATGCAGATCGATATCCAGGCCAAAAAACCGGCAGGTCTCTCT
>JADYYC010000196.1 GCA_020853835.1 Anaerolineales bacterium | reverse complement strand
CGGTAGCGCAGCTCCAGCGTGTGCTGACCGGCGGGCACCGGCACGGCTTGAAACAGGTAATTTGCCCGCGCCAGCGGCGCCGGGGCGCCGTCGAGCCGCGCCGTCCAGCCCGGATACCAGACCTCGGAGAGCGCCAGCCAGCCCGGGGCGGGCAGGTTCAGGTCGAGCGCGTACCGCCCGGGCGACCGCTCGATCTGCTCGACCTCAGCCTCCAGCGGACTGTTCGGCGGGCAGGCGCGGCCGGAGCCGCCCGCCGCGCCTTCGATGACGACCGCCTCGCCGAAGTTCACCTCGCCGCTCAGCACGCGCTGGCGCGCCTCCTCCGGGGTGTTGACCAGCTCGGCGCAGGGGACGTACCAGGCCCATGCCCCAGCCGCGCGCTGAAAGCGCACGCCCGCCGGCGCAAAGCGGTCGCGCGCCGCGACCGCGCCGATGTCCATCAGACCCAACATCCGCTGGCGGGCTTGGGGCGGCGCCTGTTCGAGCATTTCGAGCCAGGCCGCGTAACGGCCGGGCACGAAGGGGTCGAAATTGTTCACCACGGCGACGCCGTCGAGCAGGTTGGTGTTGGGGAGCAGGACGCGCCGCAGGTTGAGCCAGTCCTCGCCGGGGTCAAAGGTCTCAAAGCGCATAAACCGATCATACTTCAACCAATCCTCCTCATGAACGGGAATATACAGGCGCCCCGCGCCGACCTGCGCCCGGATCTCCTCCGCCGCCGGCGAAGGGGCGTACAGATCGAGCGCTTCGCCAGGGTTGAGCCCGCCGCCTGCGATGAGCAGGTCCGCCGCTACAAACAGCGCCACCGCCCACTGCCAGCGCGCCAGGCGGTAGGGCTTGTGCGGCGGGCGGGGGCGCTCCACGGGCGGGGCAAGCTGGATCAGAAAGCCGCGCCGGCCCGGCGCGGCCCCGCCAGCCTGCGCCTCGGCGGGCGGCGGGGCGCTCAGGCTCAAGACCCCCGCCCCGACCCCCAACAAACCCAGGACGGCGGTGGCGCGGATAAAGCTCGGGCTGACCTGCCCGAGGTAGAGCCAGGCCAGCCCGGCCCCGAGCGAGACCGCCGCCGCGCCCATGGTGCCCAGGCGCGCCCAGTACAGCCCCCAGCCGCGCGGCCGCCGCCAGCCCTCGGCGCCCAGCGCGGCCAGCAGCGCCAGGCTGAAGACCCCCCACAGCATCCAGCGCGCCGGCGCCTGGAACATGTCGAAGGTGGAGACGTGGCGGTAAAGCCAGGGGTAGAGCGGGGTGAACTTGCCCAGCGCAAGCAGCAGCGCCGCGCCGAACAGCGCCGCCAGGAACCAGACCAGCGCCCGCGGCGGGCGGTCTGCCCGCCGCCGGAGGCTCCCCAAAAGCGCCGCAAACGCCAGCAGCAGCGGCAGCAGGCCGACGTAGACGGCGTCCTCCCAGATGTTGGCATAACCCCAGTAATCGCCGCTCGCCGGGCTGCCGAACGTACCGGGCGCGAGCAGCGCGAGCAGGTGCCAGGGCCAAAATGAATAGTTGAGGGCGTAATCGAACTCGACCGCCGCGGCCCGCTGCGATTGAGCCAGGTACTCGGCGGTGGGCAGCAGTTGGGCGGCGGCGATGCCCGCTGCCAGGAGCAGCGCCAGGCCGTAGAACGCCCACGCCCGAACCGTCCCGCTCAGGCGGGCGCGCCACCCGCCGGGCTGCCTCCAGGCCCAAAAGGCGCACCACAGCCCCCCCAGCAGCAGGACATACCAGGCGGTCTGGGCGTGCCCGGCCAGGAGCAGCAGCGCCGCGCAGGCCGCCAGCCCCGGGAAGCGCCGGCGATCCACCAGCGGGCTTCCCGGCGCGGGCGTGAGGCAGAGCAGCACCCAGGGCAGCCAGGCGGCCGCGGCGTTGATGCTCAAAAAGCTCAGCCGCGCCACCAGGTAGCCCGACAGGCCGTACGCCAGCCCGCTCACCGCCTGGGCGGTGGGGTTCAGGTTCAAGCGGCGCGCCAGCAAAGCCATCCCCAGCCCCGACCAGGCCAGGTGCAGCGCGGCGACGGGGGCCATCCCCCAGCCCACGCCGCGCCCCCCGCCCAGCGCATAGAGCAGGCCGTAGATCCAGTAAGGGGGGTAGAGCAGCCCGGTCTGATAATTCGCCAGCAGCGGGGCGCCCATCCCCAGCCGCGGGTTCCAGAGCGGCAGGCGGCCCGAGAAAACGCTTTCCCAGGCCTGAACCCACCAGGGGCCGAACTGCAGCAGCGAGGCGCCCCAGAAAATGGCCTTGCCCGCCAGGTAGACCGGGGCCAGCAGCAGCAAGGCCGCGGCCCAGACGGGCAGGAAGGGCAGGTGGAACAGCTCGCGCAGCTTCTTCATGGCGCACCAGCACGGGTCTTATAAAGCGTGATTGCGCCGGACGTGGCGACTGGTTCGAGGAAATCCGCGCTGTCCGGCTGCCAGCTTCCCAGCGCCTTTTCAGCCTCGCCCCAGGTCACGTATTCGATCCCGTATTCGCGGATGAGCCGCCGACGCAGCGCGTCGGGCGCGGCCGGGTCAAAAAAGAGCTGGATTTGCAAGAGCAGTTCGGTTTTTTGCAGGCTCTCGGGGCCATGCCCGGCGAGCACGCGCACCGGCGCCCAGGCCGGGAGCGGGTTGGCGGTTTCATAGGCGCAGAGGGTCACCGCCCCCACGGGGGCGCGCTGCTGCAAGGTCTCAAAGATATGCGCCTGGTCAGAGGTGATGAAGCGCGGCGGGCCAGGGCGGTACGCGGACATCAGCCCGCCCGCGAGCAGGAACAGGGTGGATGGAAACGCCAGCAGCAGCGGGGCCAGCCGCCAATCGGGGCGCGGCGCGCCCGCGGCCGGTTGATCGAGCGCGGCCATCCCGAGCGCGCCGATGGCGACCCAGGCGCCCTCGGTCAGGCGGCGCTGCAAATCGACCGGCAGGTACACCAGCAGCGGGACGGCCAGGATCCAGCCGACCAGGAGCCAGCCAGCCGGGAAATCCTCCCGCAGCAGGCGCCGCCCGCCAACCCAGCAGTAGGGGATCAGCAAGCCATAGGCGAGCAGATAATGGGCGGGGTGCGGGGAGAGGATGCGGTTCTGAGCCGTCCACCCGCTGGCGTACGGGTCGGTTACGGCCACGGCGAGGTTATACGCCAGCAGCAGCCCGGGGAGCAGGCCCGCGCCCACGACCTGGAGCGCCAGCCGGCGCCAGGCCGCCAGGCGGGGCTGAGTGAACTCGGAGGGGCGCCGCCGCCCCCAGATCAGCAGCCCGCAAAGGTGGATCACGATCACCAGCCCGGCGACGAGCAGGCAGAGCGGGTTGAAAACCCCGCTCGCCAGCCAGAGCGCGCTCAGCGCGGCCGCCCCTTTCCAGGGCGGGCGGCGGTCCGGCGTCTCAAAGACCGCGCCGTAAAGCCGCAGGTAGGCAAGCAGGGCCCAGAGCAGCAGGGCGCGCCCCAGGGGCAGGTGGGCGATGCCAAAAATCCCCAGAAAGCCAAAGGTCTCGGGCGAGATGAAGTCGAGCGGCTGCGAGCCCAGCCACTCGACGCGGCCGGCCGCCACCAGCGCCCACCCCAGCCCTCCCCCCAGCGTCACGAGCGCCAACCCGGCCCGTCGCAGCCGGACGTCCCGGACGAAATAAGCCAGGAAATCGTACGTCGCCAGGATCGAGAGCATGCCCGCGGCGATGCGGAAGAGGTGATAGAGCGCCACGAGCTGTTCGTGCAGGCCGGGCGGGGCGGCCAGCTTGCCCAGCAGCAGGTAGGGCAGGTAAAAGAGCAGGCCGCGCTGCGGGGAGGCGGTGTAGGGCGAGCGGAACAGCCACGCCCCCGCCCAGCCGCTCAGCATTTTGGCGATGTACGAATTCCCATCCTCCACCCCGAACACGAAACCGGTGAAGCGAAAATCCGTCCCTTGAACGGCGTACCCCAGCAGGTAGGGGAGCGTGGTCGCGAGCATCACGACCGCGCCAAACGCGAGGACGAAGCGCCGCTCGGGGCGCGTGACCTGCCCCCACAGACCCGGCCTTGCGGAGCGCGCCTCAACCGCCACGCGGGCGCCTCCACTTCAACCAGGCCAAAGCCGCCCATAGCGACCAGCAGAGCAGCCCGATCGCCAGCCCGAGGAAAACGAGGCGCGGGCGGAATTCGAAGCCCACCCGGCGCAGCCCCGGACCGATCCGCACCGCCCGCAGCAGGCCCATGTAGGTCTCGACCGGCGCTGGCTGCCCGTCGACCGCCGCCAGCCAGCCGGGGTATGCCACCTCGGACAGGACCAGCAAACCCGGGCCAACGGCCGCGAGCGAGAGGCGGTTGGGTTCATAGGAAAGGATCTCCACCGGGCGGGCGTCCGCCTCGGATGCAGGCGCGTCGGGTATGACCCAGGCGCGCGGTCGGGCGCGCGCATTGCGATAGACATAGGTCGTTTCATCCATGCCTTCGAAAGTCAGCCCATCCACATCCAGCGCAAATTCGGAGGCCACGATGTGCACGTTCAGCAGGCCCAGCAGCTCGGGGTTGGGCTGGTAGGCCTGGTTGGCGCTGCGCGGGTCGCCGTTGGCAAAGGGGGGCAGCGTCACCGAGTACCCTTTTTGGGGAACGCCGGTCGCGCGCTCCATAAACCCGGCGTACGAGCTGAGGTGGAGCGGGTCGACGCCGTCCGCAAGCTGCAGGCCGTGCACGGCTGCGGTTTGCTGCGGCAGGCTGTACGAAGGCGAGTACACCCGGAAGGGACCTTCGAGCGCTTCGAGCTCCTTGATCCGCCCGGCCATGGCGGCTTTTTCCGCCAGAACCTGCCCCGGCGGGCGGACGTCGAACAGGCTGCGGTCGACCCCTGCCCAATCGAGCAGGCATAAGGTGACCAACCCGGCGATCCAGAGGCGCGGGCTGGCCCGCCCCGCAAGCCCCAAACCGAGCCAGGCGGATGCCGCCAGCGCCAGGACGGCCGCCCAGCCAAAGTTGAGCGGCAGCTCCCGGAGCAAGTACCAGACGCCGGCGGCCAGCGCCAGCAAGCCAGCCGCATAACCGGTCAGGAACAGCCCGGCGAGGCGTACCCGGCGCGCCGAGACCCCCTCCAGGACGGCTTGCAGCCCGCCCGCCCCGAGCATGAT
>JADYYC010000195.1 GCA_020853835.1 Anaerolineales bacterium | reverse complement strand
GAGGTCATCTTCTTTCCATCCAGGTCGCTCTCGGGGGGGCGCGATCCTTTCTGCAAGCCGCTGATCAATATGCCGACCACCACGCCTACTATCAAGCCAATCGACCCGATAAGCAGGACAGGAACAATTGAGGAAAATTGGTTACTATCCATGGCTTTCTCCCATTATATTCTAATTTCCCCAGCCGGGACCTGACACTTAGGACAGTAATACGTGCCCCTCTGCCCAACAACGATCCGTTCAATCTGCGTTCCACATTCAGGGCAGGCCTGGCCCTTTCGCCCGTAAACCCGCAAATAATTCTGGAAATCTCCGCCCCGGTATACCCAATCGATGCTGGTTCCGTTCCGGCGAATGCCGTCTTCGAGCGTTTCTCGAATAGAAGCGAGAAGCCTGCAAGCTTCAACAGGGCTTATGCGGTTTGTGAGCGTCAGCGGGTGCAGCCTGGCGCGGTTTAACGCTTCGTCAGTATAAATATTCCCAAGACCTGCCAGGAAAGATTGATCCGTCAAAGCAGGTTTGAGCCTTCTGCAGGCCGAGTTCAGCATTCGGTGAAATGTTGCGCTATCCAGGTCCTCGTCGAAAGGTTCCGGGCCAAGCCGGCCGAGCAAGCTTTGCGGCTGTTGGAGGAGCCAGATCCGGCCAAATTTGCGCGCATCATTGAAGACCATGCGATAGTCTGGCTCCAATTCAAAAACAGCCCGGTAATGCGGGCCAACCGGCGCATTGGAGGGTTCGATCAAAATATCTCCGCTCATGCGCAGGTGGATCAAAAGCCAGTCATCGGAAAGCGAAAAAACCAGAAATTTGCCACGCCGGCCGATCTCTGTGATCGTCTGACCGGATATCCGCTTCAGGAACTCGGCAGGCCCTGGCTCAGCCAGGCTGCGCTCCCAGAGCAGCCTCGCCCCGTCGATCCGCCTACCTAGAATTGACGGGGTTTCCCCCCAACCCTGTCGCAGGTTGCGCCGAATTGTTTCAACTTCGGGAAGCTCCGGCATTTCCCTCTTCCCATTCTGATCGCAAGACGCTCATTTGCAGCACATCAACATACCGGCCATTCTGGTACATACCCTGGCGCTGCCGCCCCTCATATACGAATCCGGCTTTTTCGTATGTGCGGATCGCGCGCGGGTTTGTATCGTACACATCCAACCGGATCCGGTTCAGGTTCAGGGTATCGAAACCAACCTGGATCAGCAGGCGCATGACTTTCGTCCCTATCCCCCGCCCCCAAAACCGCTTTTCGCCAATAAAGATCCCCACTTCCGCTGAACGGATGCGCCAGTTGATATTGAAAAAACCGCAGTTGCCAACCCCCACCCAGGTATTATCATCCTGCTGCACTTCTATTAGATACGGTCGTTCCTCAGGCGGGCGTTTTTGCAGGTCTTCGAACCAGTCTTGTTCATCCGCCATCGAAAGCGGAAGGTACATTGCAAGACCTTCCCGAACCTCGGGGTCATTCAGCCAGGTCACGAACGAAACCAGGTCGGATTGCTCAATGCCTCGAAAACGTATTCCTTCACCGTAGATCATCATCCACCGCCATTCCAGTGTGAACCGTCAACCAAATGTTGAACGGCGCTCCAGGGGGAGATTTCGCGCCGTAGTAAACATTCTAACACCTGTTCGTATTGACCATCAGCAATACCAGCCCGCCAGCGCTGAAGCAGGGTCTCACGTAATAACAGGTCGACCTCGGCTTTGAGCCTGCTTCGCTCGCGTCGTTCGAACTCGCTAGTCTTAACTAAATACTGTCGATGGTGGTCGATAGATGTTCGCAACTCCTCCACACCCTGTCCATAGAGCGCGACGGTTTTTATGATCGGCGCCTGCCAGAGCGCTGAGTCTGTCACGCCCACATTGTCTGGTGGCTGGTCATCTGCGACTCGTCGATGGCCCGGTTTGTTCGAGTGGTGCAGAAAAGCCTGTTCGCCGGGATGGGAGAGCTGGAGCATGCTGCGCAATGCGCGCTCGGTCAACTCCACCCCAGGCCGGTCTGCCTTGTTAATCACCAGGATATCTGCAATCTCAAGGATCCCGGCTTTTAGCGCTTGAATATCATCTCCCAGACCGGGGGCTTCTACGACCAGGGTGGTGTGAGCCAATTTGGCAATGTCAACCTCGGACTGGCCTGCGCCGACGGTCTCGATGATGATGATTTCGAAACCCGCCGCATCCATAGCCTGAACCACGCCCGAAGTGGCTGTTGCTAAACCGCCCAGCGACCCTCTGGACGCCATAGAGCGAATAAAAACCCCCGGGTCGCCGGCAAGGTCTCGCATCCGCACACGATCCCCCAAAATCGCCCCACCGGTGAAAGGGCTAGATGGATCCACCGCGACGATCCCAACTCGGTAGGATGATCCATCCTGCGACCGGCGATATTCGATAGCGAGCTGGTTGACCAGCGACGATTTACCCGTTCCTGGCGCGCCTGTAACGCCGATCAAATAGGATCTGCCCGAATGGGCAAAAAGCTCGTCCAGGATATCGCGGCTGGCCTCGGTTCCATTTTCGATCTGGGTTATCAATCGTGCCAGGGCTAACCGGCTGCCTGACAGGAGTTCCTGCGCTAAGGTCATGATTGGGTTGAAAACCTAAGGATTATCAATCGGTTTTTGCCGCGGCAACCGACGCCCGAATGTCCTGCACAATTTGATCTGTCAGTGTCCCTGGGCCATAAACTCCTTGCACGCCCATAGCTCGCAGCCTGGGAATATCCTCGTCCGGAATGATCCCGCCCAGGAAGATTCCCACATTCTCCTGACCATTGCCGCGCAGCAATTCGATAACGCGCGGCACCAACGCCATATGAGCCCCCGAAAGCACAGACAGGCCCACGGCATCCACATCTTCCTGCAGGGCGCTCTCGGCTATCATCTCGGGTGTCTGGCGCAGTCCGGTGTAAATTACTTCCATACCCGCGTCGCGCAGCGCACGTGCGACCACTTTTGCACCCCGGTCGTGCCCATCCAAGCCCGGCTTTGCTACGAGGACGCGAATTTTACGGTCGACCATATTCACCTCAG
>JADYYC010000194.1 GCA_020853835.1 Anaerolineales bacterium | reverse complement strand
CTTGAGCACAGCCGCGATCTCGTAGGTCTTCGAGATGGGCGCCGTGATCCTGACCAGATCGCGGCGTTCGTCCAGGCGGGCAAGGTATTTTCGCAGAGACATGGCAGGTCGTTTGTTTTGTCCGGGGAAATTTTTCGGAGCGCACCAGCGTTTTTTAATCTTCTGAAGTATACCCCAGAAAACTTTGCGGTAATATCACGGTACAACTCATCGCCCGTTTTTGTTATAATTTCTGAGATAAACAGGAGGTCAGAAGCTATGAAAATGGTTCGTTTTGTTGAAGGATTTGTGCTGGGGGGTCTGCTGGGCGCCGTGGCGGCGCTGTTGATGAGCCCCTCCTCCGGCGAGGAGCTGCGCGCCAGGATCCAGTCCGAGGCCCAGCGCGTTCAGGATGAGGTCAACAAGGCGGCGATGGAACGGCGGGCGGAACTGGAAAAACAGTTGAATCAGATGCGCGCCCCGCGCCCACCCGGTCAGGGCGGGATGTAGGTTGTTGCTGGCTTAAAAAAACTGCGCCGGGCAGGCATCCCTCCCCGGCGCAGTTTATTGGACGATAGGTGAGCCGTCAGCGCGGGACGACGCTGAGCGAATAGGAAGTCGCCTGATTTGTGAACCGGGTTGTGCCAGAGATGACCAGGACCACCTTATCGACATCGCCGCCGATTTCGATCGGGATCTGCAAGCGGTTGTCTACGGAGACGGGCAAGATTTCAACCGTGGTGTGCCGTCCCATGCGAATAACTGCCAGGCGGTAGGTTTGCGGGAGCTGGTTCTGGATGCGCACAAAACCGTCCGCCTCCCAGTCCGGGTCGGGCGTCTCGAAGTCGTCGAAGAAGCCAATCTGCGGTATGGCGACATCGTCCAGCAGAAAGCCTTCGCCGTTGACTGCGGCGTCGGTCACGTATTCAAAGCGGAACTGGGCGCGCTTCCCCGCAAACTGTGAGATGTCAACCTCTTCATGGATCCAGCTTGGGCCATCGCCGCTTTCGCCGTTGTAGCCCCAGCCGTAGCTGCTACCAGACGGGTCTTCAGCCGTCCCCGAGGGGGTGGTCAGTATCTGCCAGGTCTCGCCATCTGTGGAGGCGGTCAGGTACAGGTAGTCGTAGTCCCGTTCGATGTCATACCAGGTGCGATAGCTGAGCGTCAAGGGGCCGCTGTAATCGCTGAAATCGAACGTTCGGGTGAGGGTCATGTGGGATTCATCGCCCCGGTTTGAGTAGTAAACGTAGCTGCCGGAAAATGCATCCGCCGGCAGGACGTTCACCTGGTTTGCCCCCTCGAATTGGATCAAATTTTCACCCTTGCACGTGATCTGGACGTAGTTCACGCCGTATTGGTGGACGGTGGGGGCATCCACCTCGGTTGGGCAGCGCGAAATTTTGTACGTGGGTTCCTCGATCCGCGGCGCGGAGGGGTAATTGTGGTAGGCATAACGCCCATCGCCGACGCGCTTGTCCTGAATGAAGTTTGCGACCACCCAATCGATAAACAGGTCGTCTGCGCCGATCTGGCTGCCGGTGAGCGGGTCGCGCTCGCCCAGGTCTGCCAGGACGGTGTCGATGCTGACTAGGCCGTTGGCGGGGTCCGCCACCAGGGCTTTGGTGGCATCTTCGCCAAAGCGATCCAGGTAATATGCCATGAACAGAAACGCCGCGCCGTAATTTCTGGCGTTGGATGTGGCGTTGTTAGGCCAGTTGTTGAGCTGCAAATCCGGGTTGGCGGCGAACAACCAGTCGTGTCCGCCGATCGAATAGCCGTTGAGAAAGGCTGCCAGGTCTGCGGCGCCTTCGTTTA
Organism: Anaerolineales bacterium; assembly: GCA_020853835.1. Taxonomy (GTDB): domain Bacteria; phylum Chloroflexota; class Anaerolineae; order Anaerolineales; family UBA4823; genus UTCFX2. Next base: position 1,373 of record JADYYC010000194.1, on the reverse strand, counting down.
ACCAGGTCTCCTCGTTGCGGTCACGGTGCCAGTGGATCATGTGTTGAAATTCGTGCGCGAGGACGCTGTACGCAAATTGTTCGTCGAGCCGGATATGGTCGGCGCTGAGCAGGAACATTTCGTGACCGTTGGTGTAATCGCGCACCCCCGGCAGGTATTCATCGGCGGAGGAGAAGTAACCCGCCACCGATCCGCCCAGACCGCGCGCGTAAAGGATAAATAGGTGCGGGTCGGCGTCCACGCCGGGGGTCCATTCGCTGCCAAAGAACCCGCGGTTGGTCGGGTAGATCTTCTGCTCAAAGGTGTTCACCAGGGCTTTGAGATGGTTTTCATTATAGGGCACGCCGTTCTCGATCCAGAAATAGGCGTGGTCGGTGACGTAACGCAGGGTAGATTTCACCTGGGTGTTCTGGTTGGTGTCCGAGTTGGTGACCCAGAAGGCCTCCTGGTCGCCAACCTGATACAGCCTGACCGGAAATTCGAGTTGGGTTGGCAGGTTCTTCTTGCCCTCCAACCGCTCCGCCAGTTGGATCGGATCGTTGATCGGGACGATGGTTGTCTCAAGGGTGTGGAGCGTCTCGGTCAGCGCTCCCAGGAAGGGGAGCGGAGCGGGCAGCAAGGGATTGGCGTCGGACGGCGTCGGCGGCGCGCTCTGTGTGGGCAGGCTGGCCTCGGTTGACAGAACGGCCGGCAGGCTGGTGGGACTTGAAAAACCGGACGGCGTCTCAGCCTGTTCCTGGATTGTAAAATAGGATAGGCCGCCGATCCCAACCGCGAGACAGCAGCAGCATAAAACGACGATCAGGAACACAAGGACGATGAGCCAAAAAAGTCGGGCGTTCTTCATGAAGGTTCTTTCATCGAGATAATGTGAGATAAAGTCGGTCCATTGCCGATGGGCGCGGCGCTGGAAGCGCTCAGCGCCGCCGCAGGGGCAGTTTTATCGGGTTGGGAAAAGCCCGCCTCGGGGAAAGGGTCGGGCAGGTGGGCGGCCGCCGTGATCAGCCCAAAGACCACCCACATATTCGGCAGGGCGAACGAGTCGAATGAAAAGACGAGAAAGGCGAACACGATCAAAGCCAGGAAGGCTGCCAGCCCCCAAAATTTCTGCTCGCTGTGATTGGAAAACCATAGATAGACCGCGCAGCCGGCGACCGCGAGGATGAAAAACAGAAAGCTGCCCGTTCCAAAGACGCCCGTCTCCGAGATAAGCCGGGCCACCAGGTTTTTCGGCGTGATCAGGCGATCGCGCCCCGCCTCGGGCGTGATCTGGCGGACGATCTCTTTGTTCGTGTTCCAGGGCTGGTTTGGCAGGCTGTCATCGAAATAGAAGGCATAGTTGCCCAGGCCAACCCCAAGCCAGGGGGCGTTCT
>JADYYC010000193.1 GCA_020853835.1 Anaerolineales bacterium | reverse complement strand
GTTTGGGGGGCGCTGTTTGCGATCAGCGCCTGGCGGTTGTGGCGGGGGCTGCGATACGGCCGGGAGTTTGCGCTGGCGCTGGCGCTGCTGTTTTTAGCCTACGACTGGCTGGAGCGGACGCTGCTGGCAGCCAACCGGGATTGGAACGTCAACTGGCAATTTGCGCTGGGCGTCAATCTGGTCTGGCTGGCGTGGCTGGCCTGGACTTTCAGCCGTCGCCGAGTGAGGAGCTTCTTTGAACGAGAAAACGAACGTAACAGCGAACGATAAAACGAGCAACCAACAAAAAATCGCCCAGTTGCACGAGAAGAAAGCGCAGAGCCTGCGCGGCGGCGGCGTGGAGCGGATCGAAGCGCAGCACGCCCGCGGGCGCCTGACGGCGCGCGAGCGCCTCGACATGCTCCTGGACCGCGGATCTTTCCGCGAGCTGGACGCCTTTGTGCAGCACCGCACCAACGATTTCGGGCTCGAAAACCAGCGCTTTCTGGGCGACAGCGTGGTCACCGGTTGGGGGACGATCAACAGCCGCCTGGTGTACGTCTTTTCGCAGGATTTCACCGTCTTTGGCGGCAGCCTGGGCGAGGTTCACGCTGAGAAGATCTGCAAGATCATGGATATGGCGATCAAGAATGGCGCTCCGCTGATCGGGCTCAACGATTCGGGCGGGGCGCGCATTCAGGAAGGCGTGGTTTCGCTCGGTGGCTATGCGGACATCTTCCTGCGCAACACCCAGGCTTCGGGGGTGATCCCGCAGATCAGCGCCATCATGGGCCCCTGCGCCGGCGGGGCAGTGTATTCGCCGGCCTTGACCGACTTCATCTTTATGGTGCGTAACTCTTCCTATATGTTTGTGACCGGCCCGGACGTCGTCAAGACCGTGACGCACGAGGACGTCTCGTTCGAAGACCTGGGCGGCGCCGATGTGCATGCCGAGGTCTCGGGCGTGTGCCACGTGGCGAGCGATGGCGAGGCCGAAACGCTCTACCTGATCCGCAAGCTGCTGACCTACCTGCCGCAGAACAACATGGAAGACCCGCCGGAGGTCGAAAGCGGCGACGACCCGCTGCGCATGGAGGCCGGGCTGGATCACCTGGTGCCTGACGACCCGAGCAAGCCCTATGACATAAAGGAAGTCATCAAGCTCATCGTGGATCAGGGCGAATTTTTCGAGATCCACGCCGCCTACGCCACCAACATCGTGGTCGGGTTTGCGCGCCTGGGCGGGCACGCGGTCGGGATCATCGCCAACCAGCCCGCGGTGCTGGCCGGGGTGCTGGACATCCATTCGTCCGAGAAAGCCGCCCGCTTTATCCGCTTCTGCGACGCGTTTAACCTCCCGTTGGTGACCTTTGTGGACGTGCCTGGCTTTCTGCCGGGGACGGTGCAGGAGCACGGCGGGATCATCCGCTCGGGCGCCAAGCTGCTCTTCGCCTACTGCGAAGCGACCGTGCCCAAGCTGACCGTGATCACGCGCAAGGCGTACGGCGGCGCATACGACGTGATGAGCAGCAAGCACATCCGCGGCGACCTGAACCTGGCCTGGCCCACGGCCGAGATCGCGGTGATGGGGCCCGACGGCGCGGTCAGAATCATCTTCCGCAAAGAGCTGGCGCAGGCCGAAGACCCCGAAGCCCGCAAGGCGGAGCTGGTGCAGGAATACCGCGAGAAATTCGCCAACCCCTATATCGCCGCCTCGCGTGGCTTCATCGATGATGTGATCGAGCCGCACGAGACCCGCCCGCGCCTGATCAACGGGCTGGAGATGCTGGCCAACAAGCGCGATGTCAACCCGCCCAAAAAACATGGCTGCATCCCGCTCTGAGGTGTTCGATGTTTAACAAAGTGCTGATTGCAAACCGGGGAGAGATCGCGCTGCGGATCGTGCGCGCCTGCCGCGAGATCGGGATGCGCACGGTGGCGGTCTATTCCGAAGCCGACCGCCAGGCGCTCCACGTGCGCCACGCCGACGAAGCTTACCTGATCGGCCCGGCCGCGGCCCGAGATTCATACCTGCAAGGCGAGCGCATTATCGAGGTGGCGCTCAAGAGCGGCGCCGGGGCGATCCACCCCGGCTATGGCTTCCTGGCCGAGCGGGCCGATTTCGCCCAGGCCTGCCTGGACGCCGGGCTGGCTTATATCGGCCCCAAGCCCTCGTCGATCGCGGCGATGGGCGACAAGGCGGTGGCGCGCCAGACGGTCTCAGCCGCGGGCGTGCCGGTGGTGCCCGGCACGGAGGGCGAAGGGGCGCTGCGCGACGATGAGTTGCTGCGCCTCGCGCCGGGGATCGGCTTCCCGCTTCTCATCAAAGCCACCGCCGGCGGGGGCGGCAAGGGGATGCGCGAGGTGCACACCCTGGTCGAAATGCCTGACCTGCTCCACGCCGCGCGGCGCGAGGCGGAGGCCTCCTTTGGGGACGGCAACGTCTACCTTGAAAAGCTGGTCGAGGGGGCGCGCCATATCGAGATCCAGATCCTGGCGGACCAACTGGGCAACACGATCTACCTGGGCGAGCGCGAGTGTTCGATCCAACGCCGCCACCAGAAGCTGCTCGAAGAGGCGCCCTCGCCGTTTATCGCCGAGGACGAAGACCTGCGCCAGCGCATGGGCGAGGTCGCGGTGCGCGCCGCCCAGTCCACTGGCTACGCCAACGCGGGGACGATCGAGTTCCTGGTGGACAAGGACAGGAATTTTTACTTCCTCGAAATGAACACCCGCCTGCAGGTGGAGCATCCCGTGACCGAGTTGGTGACCGGGATCGACATCGTCAAGGAGCAGATCCGCATCGCTCGCGGCCGCCCGCTGCGCTACGCCCAGGCGGACGTCAAGCTCAAAGGCTGGGCGATCGAATGCCGCATCAACGCCGAGGACCCCTACAATAACTTTATGCCCTCAACCGGCGTGATCGGCCAGATCCTCCAGCCCACCGGCCCCGGCGTGCGGATCGACACGGGCGTGTTTGCGGGCTTCGAGATATCGCCCTATTACGACTCGCTCATCTCGAAGCTGATCGTGTCGGGTGAGACGCGCGGCGAGGCGATCCTGCGCATGCGCCGGGCGCTGGAGGAGTACATCATCCTCGGGGTGCGCACGAACATTCCCTTCCACCAAAACTTGATGGACTCGCCGCGCTTCATTGGCGGGCAGTTCGACACGCGCTTTGTCGAGCAGCGCTTCTCGATCGGCCTTGACGACGAGGGACACGAGGAAACCGCGCCCATCCCCGCGATCATCGCGACGCTGGTCGCTCATCGCGAGGCGCGCCGGGCGGCGAACATCGTGCAGCGCAACGAGCGCGACACGAGCAACTGGAAATGGCTGGGGCGCTGGGAGCGCCTGCAGAGATAGGAACCGGACGATGCGTTATATCACGACCATCGGAGAGCGTGAGTACCTGGTGGAGGTCCTGGATGACGGGCAGGTCGCCGTCGATGGGCAGGTCTTCCAGGTGGATTTTGCCTCGGTTGGCGAGCAGCAGGTCTTTTCGCTGCTGCTGGATGGCGAATCGCATGAGGCGTTTGTCTATCCCGCGGGGAGCGCCTGGCAGGTGCTCTTTCAGGGGCGGTCTTTTGAGGCCTTTGTCGAAGAAGAGATGGAGAAGAAGCTGCGGCTGGCATCTTCTGGCAAGGTTAGCCAAACCGCCGAATACCGCTTGAAGGCGCCCATGCCGGGGCTGGTGGTCTCGGTGCCGGTTGAGGACGGTCAAACGGTCAGCAAGGGGGAGGTGCTGGTGGTGCTCGAGTCGATGAAGATGCAGAACGAGCTCAAGGCTCCCCGCGACGGGCAGGTGACCCGCCTGCGCGTGAAGCCCGGCGACGAGGTGGAGCAGCAGCAGGTCCTGCTCATGCTGGTCTGAACAGGGACCTGCGAAAAACATGGAAAATCAGGAAATCGAAGTCAAATATTTCGTCAACGACCTCGGGGCGGTGCGCGAGCGCCTCGAGGCGTTGGGCGCGGCGCTGGTCCAGCCGCGCCTGCTGGAGACCAACCTGCGTTTTGATACCCCCGGGCGCCGCCTGGGGCGGGCGCTGCAGGTGCTCCGGCTGCGCCAGGACAGCGCCGCCCGCATGACCTTCAAAGGCCCCGCGCACGGTGAAGGCGGGGCGCGCGTGCGCCAGGAGATCGAATTCACGGTCGAAGACTTTGCCCGGGCGCGCCAGTTCCTCGAAGCCCTGGGCTATGAAGTCGTCATGATCTACGAGAAGTACCGCTCGGTCTACGACCTGGCGGGCGTGCACGTTACGCTGGACGAGATGCCCTACGGCGATTTCGTCGAGCTCGAAGGCCCCGACGTCCAGACGATCCAGCTCGTCAATGCCCGGCTGGGGCTGAACTGGGGGCGCGTCGTGCCGGCCAGCTACACCATGCTCTTCGAACAGCTCGCGCAGAAGAAGGGGCTGCGCGTGCGCGACCTGACCTTTGCAACCTTTGCCGGGCTGGGGATCACCCCGCAGGACATGGATCTCCTGCCGGCCGACGGCTGATTTTCCCAGCAGAGGTCGTCATTGCGAAGCCCGTTCTTTGGGCTGAAGCAATCTCCCTATAGGCACACCGGGAGACTGCTTCGGGCGCAAAACGCCCTCGCAGCGACGCGAAGCCCTTGACTGAACGCTCAGACTTCCGAAGTCTTTGAGACTTCGGAAGTCTTGACCCGCGTTCGTAATAGCAGCGACCGTCATTGCGAAGCCCGCTTTTTGGGTTGAAGCAATCTCCCTATACGCACACCGGGGAGACTGCTTCGGGCGCAAACCGCCCTCGCAGCGACGCGATAGATCCGCGTTCGTAATAACAGAGACCGTCATTGCGAAGCCCGTTCTTTGGGCTGAAGCAATCCCCCTATAGGCCCACCGGGGAGACTGCTTCGGGCGTAAAACGCCCTCGCAGTGACGCGAGGCCCTTATCCCGATTCGCGTTTAATCTTACGCAGAGAGGGTCAGCCCGCGCCAGTGGAGCTGCCCAACCGGGGCTTCGAGCTGGATCAATTCCCGCAGGGCTTTGGAGAATTTCTGGGGGTCGCCGGTGGTGTAAAACCACTCGCGCG
>JADYYC010000192.1 GCA_020853835.1 Anaerolineales bacterium | reverse complement strand
GGGTTGCCGAGGCTTCACAGGGCCGGTCCCTCCACCTCTCTGGATAAGAGTGCCGCTAAGGGGCTTATTTAATTGATGGCAGCAATCATACCATGAGGTTTATGGGCTGTCAATCTGAGTAAAAAAAATCGCGTTTGCACGCCCCCATAGAGAGCCAGCCAGCTGACTGTCACTGGAAGAACGTCGTGATAAGGTAGTAACCGATCGCCCCGCCCCACAGCCAGGAATCGATTCGATCGAACACCCCGCCGTGACCCGGCAGTAACTGGCCTGAATCTTTCGCGCCGACCTGGCGCTTGATCATGCTCTCTCCCAGGTCTCCAAAGATGGTCAGCAAAGCTAGAAGACCTCCGAGCAGCGCGCCTTCCCAGGGGGCGATGCCTTTGCCGGCTCCCAGCGCCTGCCAGAGCATGACCAGCAGGGCCGTTCCCGGCGCGGCCACCAGGATGCCGGCCAAGTAACCCTCCCAGGACTTATTCGGGCTCAGCCGGACTGTCATTTTGTGCCGGCCAAACCTTTTCCCGAAAATATAGCCGGCCATGTCCGCCAGCCAAACCGCCGGGAGCACAATCATCACCCACCAAAACCCCTCCGGCAGGTTGCGAAGAGAGACGAAAAATGATCCGAGCCAGCCAATGTAAATCATGGCGGAAACAGTGATCGCAAAATCCGTCGCGGCCTGATCACGCCCACGTTCGTAATCGAATAAATGGTGCACCAGGGAGGTCAAGACGCTCAGCGTGAGGATGAGCAAAGTGAGCTCGAACCCATACAGGCTCTGCCCGATCACCATTGTAACGGAAGCGCCGACGGCAAGCGCCAGCGCGGGGCGCAAACCGCCGGCTCGGAACAGCAGCGCATACTCATAGGCCGCCACGCCAATGATCAGCGCGACGAATAAACTGAAGACCCATCCTCCCAGATAGTTTGCGACGAATCCAATGGGGAGCAGGACCAGCACAACCCGGACGCGCTTTATCAAATCTTCAAGATTGTTCGTCTTTTGCGGCTGCGACTCGCCCATACCGCCTTTCGCGGTGACTGTATTCTTCCAACGCCAACCGAAGCTGATCTTTGTCGAAATCGGGCCAGTAAACCGGAGGGAAATACCATTCCGAATAGGCGCCCTGCCAGATCAGGAAGTTGCTGCCGCGCAGCTCACCCGAAGTGCGGATGATCAGGTCGGGGTCTGGCACGCCGGCGGTGAACAAGTACTTGCTGACCAGGTCGTAATCCACCTCATCTGCCGAGACGCCATCCTGTATCATGCGCTGGATCGCGTTGACGATCTCGTCTCTCCCGCCGTAATTCATAGCCACTACCAAAACCAGACGGCGGTTATGGCGCGTATACTCCAGGGCATGAAGCACTTTTTCTTGAAACACAGGATCCAGTTGGTCCAGGCGTCCGATGTGCCGGAGCTGGACGCCTTGATCGTGTAATTCCTGGAGCTCGCGGTCGATCACATCCTCAAAAATTTTCATCAGGCCCTGCACTTCTTCCTGCGGCCTGCCCCAGTTCTCCGTCGAAAAAGCATAAATCGTGAGGTATTGGATGCCAAACTCGATACAGGCTTCGATCACCCGGCGTAAGTTCTCGGTTCCGGCGCGGTGACCGGCCAGGCGCGGCAATCCCCTCGCCAGCGCCCAGCGCCCATTGCCATCCATGATAATGGCTATGTGGGTCGGGACGATTTCCGGTAAATCGTTTTGATCTATCGGTTCCATTTCGTATCCTGCGAAATTTATTTAAACCTCCAGGATCTCCTTTTCTTTTTTTTCTCCAACCTGGCCGATCTCGACCACAAAGTTGTCGGTGATCTTTTGCAGCTCTTCTTCTCCGCGCTTTAGATCGTCTTCCGAGATCAGCTTTTCTTGCTCAAATTCGCGCAGGTCTTTGATCATATCCCGGCGGACATTGCGGACGGCGACGCGCGCCTCTTCCAGACGGTTGTGGACGACTTTCACCAAATCTCTGCGCCGCTCTTCTGTCAGCGGGGGCAGGTTCAGGCGGATCTGTTTTCCGTCATTGTTTGGCGTCAGACCCAGGTCCGAGGCCAAAATGCTGCGCTCGATCGTCTTCAACGTCGCTGCATCGAACGGTCGGATCAGAATCGTCCTTGGCTCTGGCACGCTGATGGTAGCTAACTGCACAAGCGGCGTTGGCGACCCGTAATACTCGACAGATAATTTCTCCACCAAAGCCGGGTTGGCGCGCCCGGTTCGAATGCCAGATAAATCGTCCTCCAGGGAAAGGACCGCGCCTTTCATGCGATCCTCGGCTTCTTTATACACATCTTTAAGCATCGATGCCTCCATAATGACGCCTCCAGATAAAGATCAGTTGAAAACAATGGCAGCACGCAGGCAAATATCGTCGGAGCTGCGTTAAAGGATACCCGAAAATGCAAAGAGAGGAAAGGGTCTATTTCAGGCTGTCACAAGCGTTCCAACGTGCTCGCCATACAGAGCTCGGCACAAAGCATCCGGATCCCACAGATTGAGCACCATAATAGGGAGGTTGTTATCCATGCAGAGAGAAATTGCCGTACTGTCCATCACGGTCAGACGGCGGTTGAGGAACTCGATGTAAGTCAGGTGATCGAAGAGCACTGCATCTGCATTTTGCAGCGGGTCCGAGTCGTACACGCCATCAACCTTGGTTTCTTTAATGAGCACGTCTGCGCCAATTTCCATCGCTCGCAGCGCGGCGGCGGTGTCTGTGGAGAAATAAGGGTTGCCCGTTCCACCTCCCAGGATCACCACCCGCCCTTTTTCGAGGTGGCGGATCGCGCGGCGGCGGATATAAGGCTCCGCAACAGCATGCATCTCGACCGCAGATTGGACACGGGTGTAAAGGCCCATGCGCTCCATCGCATCCATCAGAGCGAGCGCGTTCATCACCGTCGCGAGCATGCCCATGTAATCGGCGGTCGCGCGATCCATACCGCGATCCAGACCGCTGCGGCCGCGCCAGAGGTTCCCGCCCCCGATCACAATCGCCACATCCACCCCCATCTCATGGACCTCTTTGACACGCATGGCAATATTCTCAGCCTGTTCGGGATCGATCCCAAACCCACTCTCGCCCGCAAGCGACTCTCCGCTCAGCTTGAGCAAAATGCGTTTGTACTTCAATTGTCTTTCCACATAACCCTCCAGAGGTAAAAAAAAGCCAACCTCTCAGGTTGGCTTTATATCTCAGTCCGTTCAGTCTATACTTTCGCCCAGTTCCCAGCGGACAAACCGCCGGATCACGATATTCTCACCGATTGCGGCGACATTCTGGAGCAAAAGCTGTTCGACCGTAATCGATTCATCCCGAATATACGGCTGGCGCAGCAGCGCAACCTCGTCTTTGAATTTTTCGATCCGTCCTTCGACAATCTTGTCAAAGGCCGCCTCTGGCTTACCCTCTTCCCTGGCCCGGTTGCGGGCGATCTCCCGTTCGTGGTTGAGCACCGCCTCGGGGATGTCTTCGACCTTGATGAACTTTGGAGCGGAAGCGGCGATCTGCAAAGCGACTTCGTGGGCAAACGTACGAAAGGCCTCCGAGTGCCCTACGAAATCCGTTTCGCAGTTGACTTCAACCGCGACGCCCACCCGTCCGTTGCCGTGTGAATAAAGTTCCACCACGCCTTCAGACGCGGCGCGGTCCGCCCGTTTTGCGGCTGTGGCCAGTCCCTTCTCGCGCAGGAAATCAACCGCTTTCTGGATATCCCCGTCCGCGTTCTCGAGCGCCTTGCGGCATTCCAGGATGCCCGCGCCGGTCATCTCGCGCAATTCTTTGATCTGCTCAGTGCTGATTGCCATTTCTATTCTGCCTCGATTTCATCTTCTACTGCTTCCTGGTCGACAGCTTCCGGCTCGTGCTCAATTTCATCAAGGATCTCTTCCTCGATTTCTTCAACCTCAGCTTCGAGGGCCTCTAATTCTTCAATTGCTTCCGCCTCTTCAAGGTCCTCAACCTCTTCTTCCACTGCTTCTTCTATCGCTGGCAGGCGGGCGGAGATCTTTGCCAAAGTAGCCGCGCCCAGCAGTTCTTCATCAGAAAGCTCGGGTTCTTCCACCCCCGGCATGGCGACCCGGCTGGGGGCGAGGGCCTCTTCAGGCAGGTCCTTGCGCATGGCTTTGCCTTCAATGGCTGCGTCGGCGATCTTCGACACCAGCAGCTTGATAGCCCGGATTGCATCATCATTGGAGGGGATTACGTAATCCACGTTGCGGGGGTCGCAGTTGGTGTCGACCAGCGCCAAAACAGGGATGTTGAGCAGGTTCGCCTCGTGAATGGCGGTCGCCTCCCGGCGCACGTCAACCACGAAGAGCAGGTTCGGAAGATCGTTCAGGTTGCGGATGCCGCTCAGCAAGGTCTCGAGACGCTCGATCTCGCGGCTTAGCATCAGCGCCTCTTTCTTGGTCACCCGCCCGAAGTCGCCCCGCTCGCGCATGCGTTCCAGCCGTTCGAGCTCGTTGACACGGGCCCGAATTGTGCGCCAGTTGGTCAGCATGCCGCCCAGCCAGCGCACGGTCACATACGGCATTCCCGCCCGGAGGGCTTCTTCCTGGATGGTCTCCTGCGCCTGGCGTTTGGTGCCAACGAAGAGCACGGTCCCGCCTTCCGCCACCGTATCACGCACAAGGTTGTAAACCTGTTGGAGGGCTTTGACGGTCTTTTGGAGATCGATGATATGGATGCTGTTTCGTTCGGTGAAAATGTACGGCTTCATGGCGGGGTGCCATTTGTGCGTTCGATGCCCAAAATGAACACCGCTCTCCAGAAGCGCCTTCATGGAAATGATTGTCATTCTTACTCCTTTGCGTTTTTCCTCCGCTTTCTTCTACCCAACGCAGCACCGGGGTCCGGACGCACCGCCTGGTCTGAAAGCGTGTGAATTGTCGGCCTTTTTTAATGAAGGCCTCTGGTCAGCACGATATCTCCCGCCTGGGGCGGGAGCGGACGCAAGTATATCACAGAGTGGGCTAAATCGTCCAGCGATTCACGCGCCTCCTAATGTCATCGGGAGACTGCCACGCCGCCAAAGAACGGCGGCTCGCAGAGACACAAGGGTGTCATTCTGGAGTGAAGAGCGCTGGCGCTGTGGAAATACTCGAAATGTTTCGATCAACAGCCATCTGTATTTGCATCATGTATAATAATCGAACCATGCTAAATTTTACGGCGATAACCTCCCGGCTCGCTGACCTGCCAATAGGCTGGATGCGCTATTATGACCAGACCGGCTCCACCAACATCGAAGCCGCGCGCTGGGCCGAAGAAGGCGCTCCGGACCTGTCGCTGATCCTGGCAGACGAACAGACTGCCGGCAAAGGCCGCCAGGGGCGCACCTGGTTCACGCCGCCTGGAGGCGCCCTGGCGTTCAGCCTGGTGCTGCTCCCCCAGACAGACGCCAGCCCGGCGAGTTATAACTCGCAGATCGTGATGCGCTATACTGCGCTGGGGACGCTATCCGTCTGCACCGCGCTGGAGGGCAGATATGGGCTTAGTCCGAAGATAAAATGGCCGAATGACGTTCTGCTCGAAGGGAAAAAAACGTGCGGGGTGCTGGCCGAGTCCCACTGGCAGGGCGATCGTCTTTCGGTCATCATTTTGGGGATCGGCATCAATATTGCAGCTAATTCAGCGCCGCCCGAGGCAGAGGTCGCCTTTCCAGCGACCTGGCTTGAAAACCACACCGGGCGGCCGGTGGACCGGTTAGAATTGCTGCACTCGATTATAGAGAACCTGCTCGACTGGCGCCAGCGCCTGGATACACCTGGATTTGTCAATGCCTGGGATCAGTGGCTGGCTTTTAAAAACGAGTGGGTGCATATCTTGAATGACAATGACCCACCCCACTCCCCCACCAGTTCGGGGTTATTGGTGGGCCTTGACCGTCATGGCCAACTGATTTTGAAGGATCAAGACGGAAATCCGTTCACGCTCTTGACCGGTGAACTGCGGCTCCGGCCGGCTGGACCTCGATCTGGAACAGGAGCTTGAACTGGGATCTTCATGGAGGCAACACTATGATCGAAGACCTGCGCCAACAGGCGAGCGAATCGTTTGAGAGCGACGCGCCTGCCACATCCGCCGCGCGTCCGCCGGCTCGTTTTCTGGGCATGACGCCTTTTCAAAGCTTCGTGATCGCCTTGCTGCTCTTGATCCTGACCTGCTTGCTCAGCGCGACCTGCCTGCTCGTCACGGGGCGGATCGTTCCTCCTTTGTTTGGCTAACCCTTCTCCTCCTGGCGCAGCAACTCCGCCTGAGCGACGCGCGCCATCGAGGCCACCGAATCACCGGGCTGTAACTGCATCAACGTCACCCCGCGCGTCGCCCGCCCCATCTTTGATACCTCTTTCACTTTCATCCGCAGCACCACGCCGTTAGCTGAGATAATGGTCAGGTCGTCCGCCTCTTGCACGACGCGCGCCGAGACGATCGGCCCGATCTTTCCGAGGGCGTTCTGGTTGATCGTCACCACGCCTTTTCCTGCCCGGCTTTTAGCAGGGTACTCTGCCAGGGATGAGCGTTTGCCATAACCCTGAGCGGTGATGACCAACAGGTCGCCGTCTTCCTCAACCACCTCCATGCTGGTCACATGATCGTTTTTACCCAGCCGGATGGCCGCAACCCCGGCCGCGCTGCGCCCGGTGGGGCGCACCTCGCTTTCCGCAAAACGCAGCGCCTGGCCTTGTTCTGTCACTAAAATGACTTCATCACGCCCATCTGTCAGGCGCGCCCAGCCTAACACGTCATCTTCGTCCAGATTGATGGCAATCAACCCCGAAGGCCGCACTGACGCAAAATCACACAGCGCAATGCGCTTGATGCGCCCGTTGCGCGTCGCCATAATGCAGTAATGGTCTGCATCGAACTCGGGCACGGCCACGGCGGCTGTGATCGTCTCGTTTGCGTCCAGCGCTAACACATTCACAATCGAGATGCCCTTGGCGCTGCGGTCCGCATCGGGGATTTGATAGGCCTTCTCGGAATAGACCTTCCCGCGGTCGGAGAAGAACAGCACCGTGTTCAGCGTGCGCGCAGGGATCACGATCAGGACCTCATCCTCCTCCTTGGTGGTGTGACCGGTGACACCCCGACCGCCGCGGCTCTGGGCACGAAAAGCGGTCGAAGCCACCCGTTTCACGTAGCCGAGCTGTGTGATGCTGATAAGCACCGCCTCGTCTTGAACCAGGTCTTCCTCGTGGAACTCTTCCCTGGCTTCGCGCGCGATCCGCGTGCGCCGGTCATCGCCGTATTTTTCGCTGAGCTGCTCAACGTCATCCCGAATGACCTGCAAGATTTTTTTGGGATGCGCCAGCAAGTCTTCCAGGTAGGCAATTCGTTCCAGGAGTTCGCGGTGTTCGTCCTCGATCTTCTGGCGCTCGAGAGCTGCCAGGCGGCGCAGCTGCATATCCAGGATGGCCTGAGCCTGGCGCTCGCTGAGCGAGAACCGGCTCATCAAGCGCTCTTTAGCGGCCTCCGCATCGGGCGACTTGCGGATCGTATCGATCACCTCATCCAGATTCTGAAGGGCGATCAGCAGCCCCTCCAGGATGTGCGCGCGTTCGCGGGCTTTGTTCAGGTCGAATTCCGAGCGGCGGCGGATCACTTCAATGCGATGTTCGATGAACAACTGCAAGGCGCGCTTGAGCGACAACAAGCGCGGCTCGTTATCGACCAGCGCCAGCATCTGGACGCCAAATGTGGATTGCAGCGGGGTGTACTTATAAAGCTGGTTGAGCACTTTCTTGGGGTTAGCGCCACGCTTGAGCTCGATCACGATGCTCATCCCGCGCCGGTCAGATTCATCGCGCATGTCCGAAATATCATCCAGCCTGCCCGAGCGAGCCAACTCGGCTATGCGTTCGATCAGGCTGTTTTTGCTGAGCTGGTAGGGGATCTCTGTAATCACCAGGCGGTGGCGGTTGGCGCCCATCTCTTCGATATGCGCCAGGCCGCGCAACACAACCCGGCCCTTTCCGGTAGAGTAGGCGTGCGCAATTCCCTCGTCCCCAACAATGATCCCACCGGTCGGGAAGTCCGGCCCTGGGACGCGCTTCAGGAGCTCTTCAACAGCCACGTCATCGATCTTGTCGAAATTTTCGATCAAATACACAATCGCCGCGGCGATCTCGCGCAGATTATGGGGCGGGATGTTTGTCGCCATCCCGACGGCGATGCCCGACGTGCCATTGAGCAGCAAGTTGGGAAGCCGGGAGGGCATCACCAACGGCTCTTGGAGCGAGCCGTCGAAGTTGTCGCCAAAGTCAACCGTATCGCGGTCGATATCCGCGAGCATCTCCTCCGCCATACTGGTCAGGCGCGCCTCGGTGTAACGCATAGCGGCTGGCGGATCGCCGTCGATAGAGCCAAAATTGCCCTGACCATCCACCATCAGGTAGCGCAGCGAGAAATCCTGCGCCAGGCGCGCCATCGCATCATAGACCGCGGCATCGCCATGCGGGTGGTACTTGCCCAGAACCTCCCCCACGATGCGGGCGGACTTTTTATGGGCCGAATTGGGCCGCAGCCCCATATCGTGCATGGCGTACAGGATGCGCCGGTGCACGGGTTTTAACCCGTCGCGGGCGTCGGGCAATGCCCGCGACACGATCACACTCATGGCATAATCGAGGTATGCCGCGCGCATCTGCTCATCGATATCCACATGTTGGACAGCGCCGATTTCCATGATCATTATTCCTTTGCACAGGGATTCCCGACGGGAAGCGGGCCCCTGAACACCCCTGGCCTGAGACCTGGCAGCGTCCAGGAACCGCCTGTATTTTCTCTTAGATAAACAAACAGGTTGTTCGCTGACCGCGTAACAACCTGCTGATTATACCGTAAATGGCGCTGGGGCGTCGGCTGAACGCCTCCGGCGCTTGAAAAATAACAGCCGTGCAGGCAGCACGGCTGTTGGATTAATTACAGCAGGAGAAACCTAGTCCAGCTCGCTCAGATATTCGTCCATCGCCTGGGCGGCTTTGCGACCCGCAACCATCGCCGTGACAACCAGGTCGGGGCCGGTAACACCATCGCCGCCAGCGTAAACGCCCGGGCGCGAGGTCGCACCCGTGGCCGGGTCAACGATGATCAAGCCATATTTGTGGGTCTTGAGATCCGGCGTGCTGTCACCGATGGTCGTGTCGGGCCAGTAACCAAGCGCCAGCACGGCGCAGTCCGCGTCGACGATAAAGTTGCTGCCTTCGACCGGCACGGGGCGGCGGCGGCCCTTGGCGTCTGGCTCGCCAAGCTCCATGCGGATGCACTCGATCTGCGCCAGCCGCCCGTCCTCTCCAGCAATAAACCGCACCGGCTGTGTCAAAAACTGATATTCTGCGCCCTCTTCTCTGGCGAGTTCGCGGTCGTGACGCCCGCCCGGCATTTCTTTTTCGGTGCGGCGGTACAGGCAGACCACCTCTTCGGCCCCCAAGCGCAACGCGGTGCGCAGACAATCCGAAGCCGTGTCGCCGCCGCCGATCACGGCCACTTTGCGGCCCACGGCCGGCTTTTCGCGCAGCTCGACGGGTAGAAGCGCTGGGTCCACATTACCCCGCATCAAGAACTCAGTCGCTTTATACACGCCCGGCAAATCCTCGCCAGGGACTTCCATCGGGGCGTCGATCTCAGCGCCCACGCCGACGAACACGGCATGATATCCATCGTTGAAAAGATCGTCGATGGTCTTTTCTTTGCCGATGCAGATTTCGCTGACAAACTCGACCCCCGCCCGCTCAAGGTCCTGCAAACGATTATCAACAACCTGGTTTGGCAGCTTGAAGCCCGGGATGCCATAGGTGAGCAGGCCGCCGGTGGCGGGTTTCATTTCAAAAATCGTCACCTGGTGCCCGTTCTGGACAAGCTGCTCAGCGCAGGCCATGCCGGCGGGGCCTGAACCGACAATCGCGACCTTCTTTCCGGTCGACTGGCCAACGGGAATGTCAACGCGGCCATAGAGCGACCGTTCGTAATCGATAACAAAGGCTTCGAGCGCCCCGGTCAGCACGGGGGAGGTCGATTTGACGCGCGTGCAGGACCCCTGGCAGAGCTGCTCGTGCGGGCAGACTCGCCCGCAGATCTCGGGCATCGAGCTGGTCTGGTGATAGAGCTGGGCCGCCTCCAGGAACTTCCCTTGTTCGATCAACCACATTGCGGATGGGATATCGTTGTGCGCAGGGCAAGCCAGCACGCAAGGCGCCGGATCGGGGCACTGCACACAGCGCGAGGCTTCGAACATGGCCGTTTCAGGGTCAAGTGGGATGACAACATCGTCGAAATCGCAGATGCGCTCTTCCACGGGCCTGTTCAGGACGCCCGTTGAGAGCACACGGGCACGTGATTTTCGATCGATCGCCAGGGAATCTCCGGAAATTGCCCTCATCTTCAACCTCCAAGTTCTATTTATAACGGTTTGACCTCAGAGTAGATAATACCGATAAAAGAGGTTTTATTTCAGTTTCAGATGTCATATATTTTTGTGACAGTTGTCACAACTTGGCGCGCCACAGCACGGACGTCCCGCCAACGCGCACAGGGGTGTCAGGTTGGGTGAAAAAATCGGAGGGACCGATAGGGTTCTGACCCATTTCTTATGATACTCATATCTAACGGGATAAGTACCGACTGCGAAAGTAAAGTACAATCTGTAAGCATCAATCAAGCACCAGAGGGATGTTATGAGGAAATTCTTGTATTTTGTCATTGCAATCGCAATACTCGGAGCGGCTGGCTATGCTTACTTCCGTTGGCGGGGGCAGCAACAGTCTTCTGCCTTTGCCAATTTGCAAACCACACCCGCCCAGCGCGGCGCGTTTACGGCTTCGATCGGAGCGACCGGCCTGGTACGCTCCAGGCAGAGCGTTTTACTGTCCTGGAAGACCTCCGGCACCGTAGAGAACGTCGATTACACGGTCGGCGACCTGGTGTCAGCTGGAACGCGGCTGGCGGAACTGTCACAGACTTCGCTGCCCCAGAACGTGATCCTGGCGCGCGCCGACCTGGAGAGCGCCCAGCAGGCGCTGAAAGATTTGTACACCAACGCAGAGAATGCCAGGACCCAGGCATTACAATCGATCTCGACCTATGCGAAGAGCGTCAAAGATGCCCAATACCAGCTCGATAATTTTAGCGTCTCGGATGAACAGGCCCGGCTGGAGCCGATCGAAGCTTTCGACTTAATGCAAGAGCGCCTGGAAACAGCCCGCCAGATTTTTGAGCCTTACAAATTCTATCCGTCTTCTGATCCAACCCGCAAAGACCTGAAGGAAAAACTGGATGCTGCTCAGGCGGAACTCAATGTGGCGGTCAAGCGGCTGGACTATGTCTACGCGCTTCAGGTTGCCAACGCTAACTTAAAAAAGGCTCGCCAGGATTATGAGCTGTGGAAAGACGGCCCATCTGCTGGGGAGATCGCGGCTGCTGAAGCCCGCATCGCTGCGGCGCAAGCGACGCTGAACCAGGCCTGGATCGAAGCTCCATTCGCAGGGGTGATCACCGCGGCTAT
>JADYYC010000191.1 GCA_020853835.1 Anaerolineales bacterium | reverse complement strand
TCATCGATGTCCCGCCGCTTGAGACCGGTTTTGAGGAACGCCAGTTCCTCGCTCGACAGCCTCAAGCCCTGCTTTGAGAGTGTGCCTTCTGGATCCGATTTCCATTGCGCAGCGAAATCATGATCGGTTGACAGTTGGTGTACTACCTTTGCCAGCGACATTTCAACCTCCTGTGAGTCATTCCCGCCAGAACGCTCAGTTTTAACTTACGTTTTTGAGAGGTCACCTTGCATTTTTGTAAGGTGCATGTAAGAAAGAAAATAACACCCTTCAACCAAAATGTCAAGTGATTTTTGTAACATCGGTCAAAACGTTAAGAATTCTTTCTGTTTTGAAGGATATAAGACAATATATATCGTAATTCTGCGGGCAAATTTGCGCACCGACTTTCTGTTCTCCCCCTATCTCTATCACGCGAAACCCACCCTGGAAATTCAGCCCTGCATCAGAAACCTTCCAGGCGCGCCAGCTCCGCAATCCCATCCGCCAGGCCGGCGATGCGCTGCAACAGCCCCAGGCGGTTTTCGCGCAGCCTTGTCTCCTCCGCCATCACCAGCACCGCGTCGAAGAACCGGTTGATGAACGGAATGAGCGGCAGAAAAGCGTGCAAGAAATCATCTACCGACCCCTCCTCGCGCGGCTTTCCTGTGGCTTGTAGAAAGGCCTCGAAAAGTTCTTTCTCGGCTGGCTCCTGGAAATCTTCTGGTTTCACGGAATAAACCTGATCCAACGGGCGGGTGATGCGCACACAGCGCGCATAGGCGGGTAAAATGCTGGGCCAATCCGGGCGGGCTGTCCAGGCTTCGAGTTGACCAACCGCCCTGGCAGCCCGGGCGGGAATGTGCCCCTGGCGCGCCAGGACCGCCTCCACGACATCATACCGCCGCCCCTGATCCAGCAACACGTTGCGCAGCCGCTCGATGATGAACTCCAGCACCGCGCGCCGGTCATCCACGCTGAGGGTCAGCGGCAGATAGGCTGCGGCCGCGTCAACGCCGCGCTGCAAATCGAAATCCAGGTCCCTGTTCAACAAGACCTGCACCAGGCCCAGCGCCGCCCGGCGCTGCGCAAACGGATCCCGGTTCCCGCTTGGCGCCAACCCTGCTCCAAATAAACCGGTCAGCGTGTCCAGCCGGTCCGCCAGCCCTACGACCAGCCCCGGCAGGCCGGCCGGCATCTGGTCGCCCGCAAAGCGCGGCAGGTAGTGGTCAAAAATCGCCTGGGCCGTCTCAGGCGTCTCTCCCGACTGGAGGGCGTAATAGCGCCCCATCTGCCCCTGCAGCGAGGTCATCTCAACCACCATCCTGGTTGCCAGGTCGGCCTTGCAAAGGGCGGCAGCCCGGCGCGCCGTCCGCGCCTGTGCGTCATCCAGGTCGATCAAGCCCAACAGATCCTCGACCAGCTTTTGGATCCGGCGCACTTTATCCAGCATACTCCCCAGCTTCACCTGAAAGGTCAGCGTCGCCAGCAAGGGCACGTATTCCTCGAGGGGTTTCTTGAGATCCTCGCGCACAAAAAAGTCGGCGTCCGCAAACCGGGCGCGGATCACATGCTCATTTCCCTTTCTGACGAGATCCAACCCGTGTGAATTCCCATTGCGCACCGCGATGAAATATGGCAGCAGCGGCGCTTGACCAGCCCGGCCTTCCGCGCCCGTCTGCGCTGCCCCGGCTTCCGCCTCGACCGGGAAATAGCGCTGGTGCTTCCTCATAACCGACACCAACACTTCATGCGGAAGTTTGAGGTGCTCCTCTTCAAAAGCGCCCCGCAGAGCCGCCGGCGCTTCAACCAGGTTAGCCACCTCCGCCAGCAGGGCCTCATCATTTTCAATCCGCCCCGTCACCTCTTTCGCAAGCGCCGCCACTTGCTCCTGGATGCTTGCACGCCGCTCCGCGCCGCTCAATATAATGCCTTGCCCGCTTAAGTATTGAAGGTACTCATCTTTCGAGCGAACCTGCTTCTCAGCCGGTTCAAGAAAGCGCAGGCCGCGCGTCACGTCCCCCGAATGCAGCCCGGCGTATTCGAACGGGATGATCTGTGCCTGCTCCTGGCTCCCATAAATCGCCAACAGCCAGCGGATAGGGCGCGAAAAAGCCACGTTGCTGCTGTTCCAGCGCATCGGTTTCTCGAACTTCAAGCCGGCAATCAATCCGGGCAGCGCTTTCGCCAGCACTTCCACCGCCGGGCGGCCTGCCAGGCGCACGCGCGCGGTCACATAGCGCCCGCCGTCCACCTCGCGCACTTCGATATCTTCCAGCGCCACGCCTTTGCTGCGCGCAAAACCCTCCAGCGCCTTGGTCGGGGCGCCGTTCAGGTCAAAAGCCCGCTCGGCTGGCGGCCCCTTGATCACCTCTTCCAGATCCGGTTGGCGCGCTGCCAGGCCCTCCACCAGCGCCGTCAGGCGCCGTGGGGTGCCCATCACGCTCAGGGTCTGGTAACTCAAGCGCGACTCGTCGAGCAGCGCTGGAAGACGCTGTTCGAGCTGGCGCAGCGCCGTTTCCAGATCGCCCGCCGGCAACTCCTCGGTCCCGATCTCGAACAGGAACGGCGCGGCCACCTCGAGCTTGCCGGCGGCCGCTTGCGGCGCTGCCGGGCGCTGTCCGGGGCCATCCCCGGCCTCCTCCATCTCCGCCAGCCAGGGATACCCTAATTGTTGGCGCTGAGCCAGATAGGCCTCGGCAACGCCGCGCGCCACTTCGCGCATCCGCCCGAACATAGCCTGCCTCTCCGTCACGCCCACTGCCCCGCGCGTATCCAGCACGTTGAAGGTGTGGGAACATTTAAGCAGGTAATCGTAGGCTGGCAGCACCAGTCCCTGTTCCAGGCAGGCATGGGCCTCTTTCTCGAACAGGTCGTACATCTGGCGCAGCCGCCCAACATCGGCGATCTCGAAATAATAGCGGCTGTGCTCTTGCTCGGCCTGCAGATTGACATCCCCATCCGTCAGAGTCGGGCTCCATTGAATTTCGCGAAAGCTGCTCACGCGCTGCAGGGCAATGGCGATCCGCTCCAGACCGTAAGTGAGTTCCACCGAGACCGGGTCGAGCGGTATTCCACCCGCCTGCTGAAAATAAGTGAACTGGGTGATCTCCTGCCCATCCAGCCACACCTCCCAGCCCAAGCCCCAGGCGCCCAGCGCGGGCGATTCCCAGTTATCTTCGACAAAGCGGATATCATGTTCGCGCGGATCGATCCCCAGCGCCTCTAACGACTCCAGATAGATTTCCTGCGGGTTCCCCGGATCGGGTTTCAGGATAACCTGAAACTGGTAGTGCATCTGCATCCGGTTTGGGTTTTCGCCATAACGAGCGTCATCGGGGCGGATCGAGGGTTCCACATAGGCCACATTCCAGGGCTCCGGCCCCAGGACGCGCAGGAACGTAGCGGGGTTGTAGGTGCCCGCGCCAACCTGGCTGTAATACGGCTGCCAGATCAGACAGCCCTTGCTGGCCCAAAATTCTTGCAGGGTCATGATGATGGATTGAAAATTGATCGGCTCGTTCATAAAGGCTGAGGTATTTTTGCGATTGGGTTTAAGAAAGGAGGTTTGCTCGATATTCGGCGCGATCCAGTCAGGTGATCAGAAAGCTGCGTCCCGTGCATTAAGCATCAAGTATAGCATCAAGATGACCGCCAGCACTATAAACGCCAGAAGCGCCACAAACACCATTTTCACGGTATCGCTCGGTTTTTCGCCGGTCACCTTGCCGGTCTGCCCGTTCACAAGCACGCGATACTTTTTGCCCTGGAATCGATATTCGCCGATCCAAAGCGGCAGCAGCAGGTGTTTGAAAGTCATCCCGCTCCATTCGCCGCCGCCAATATTGACGTTGCGCTTGTCACGACCGGGCTCGATCAGGCTGTACATCTGGGGGCGCATCTCTCGAATCACTTCGTCGCGCGCTACCAACGATGCATCTGAAAGCGAACGGTCATAGAGCACCGCTGGCCAGCCAGCCAGGTATCCAGGGTCTAAATTTTCCACGCCATGAAGGTCGAACGGCTGCAAAGCTTTCTGTTCCTGGAGCTTGATCGCCTTGATCCCCGGCACGAGCACATCGTTGAAGAAGCGCGCCTCCACACCATGTGAGTGTTCCCAGCGAGGAGCTTTACTCGTTCCCATATTCACTTCACATGACCAGGGTATCTCCACGCCGCCGTCGAACGTCCAAAACGAATAGTATCCAGGCCGCAGCTCCAGGGTCGCGCTGGAATTGATCAAGTTGTCTGGAGAGAACGCGCCCTTTCCAAGCCATTTATGCACCAGCCTGGCCGCTTGTTCTTTATCAAATTTCATCACAGATATCAACTGCGGGTCGACCAGTTCCTCCTGCGGTGAGGCTTTGACAATCTGGTTGGAGCCGCAGTAGGGACACTGGCTGGTCTTCTGTCCGGGGGATAACACGCTGTGGGCGCCGCAGCGCTCGCAGCAAAGGTGTTGCTGGGCTCTGGCCCAGTTGTGGCCCAGCGTGGTTGGCATGACAAAATCCAACACCTGTTCGGCCCGGTCGGCCACGGAAAACAATGGGCCCTCAACCTCTCCCCCTGCCTTGCCGGTTTCTTCGGAAAAACCGCAGTATTCACAGGCGAGCGTACCGCTCAGCATCGAGAATGCCATCCTGCCGCCGCAGCGCGGGCAAAGATAAACCTCGGCCTGAACCTGGATCGGGCTGACCGGCACGGCAGGGGCCTGTACTCCGCCTACACCGGCGGTCATTTCCGGCGCGTCGGTTTGGTAGAGCTTAGACTGGTCGATCTTTCCCTTCAAAACCGCCAGGCCGCGCCTGGCGCTGGCGTTGGTAGGATCAAGCGATACAGCCTTTTCGAGGTATTCGATTTGCTCGGCGGGGTCGTCCGTCGTGGATGACAGCCAGATATACGGGCGGGCATCGTACCCATTGAGATAGATCGCCCGGTTCAGGAGCGATCGAGCCAGGGTGTGGTGGCCATCCTTTGCCGCCGAGATCCCATCGCGCAGGTACTCCATAAATTGGCGCTCGCGGTCGCTTTCCAGTTCATTCATCACCCGCAAAGTTTACCCGCCAGGTCACATTCTGTAAATAGTTAGAGAGCCTGAGGCTTCTGCAAGCTCTCAGGCTCTGTATGATGAGATCGGTTTTTGGAAACACCGGCGCACGGCCGGTTATCGCGGGATGCCTCAGGCGCTGCCTGGCCCACATGACGCCGAGCTGAACCCGGCCGAAACCGCCCCGCCGCTCATCCTGGAGGCGAAAGTGGATATCTTTTTCGCGATCTTGTGACTGCCACACTTGGGGCAG
>JADYYC010000190.1 GCA_020853835.1 Anaerolineales bacterium | reverse complement strand
GGGTTGCACAGGATGAACAGGCGCGTGCGTTCGTCCAGGCTGCGCTCAAACAGCTCCCAATCCACGCTGTAGGTCCCGTCGGGGTCGAGCGTGAGCTGCATCTCCTGATGGATGCTGCCGGTATCGGCGGCGGCGTGCAGCATGGGGTAGTAGACGGGCGTCTGGACGAAAACGCCCCCGTCCGGCGCGGCCAGGGCATGACAGGCCAGGTTGAAACCGGTCACGACGCCGGGAACGAAGACGAGGTCGTCGGGTTGGATTTCCCAGTTATACAGGCGCGCCATGCGCTCCACGATAACCTGGCTCAGCTCGCTCATCAGGCTGGTGTTGCGGCTGCCCATTTCCGGGTAGCCGAACACGCCGTGATCGACGCGTTCGCGCAGAGCCTGGAGCACAGGCTCGGCGGCGCGGAAATCCATGTCTGCGACCCACATCGGCAGCACCCCGCGCTCATAAAGGTGCCACTTAATCGAATCGCTCCCCTGGCGGTCGATCACCTCGTCGAAATCATATAAAACAGACATCGTGTAAATTCTCCATCATCTATAATTTTTCCAGCCGGTGGGCCGGATCGATCTGCCGGAGCATTATGACGATTATAGGATTAAAATCGATTTATGCGGGAAACTGGGAGAAAAACTTTAAGAAACAGACGCTGGAAAGGCCTGGCAGCCGCTGTTTTGCTGGCGCTGGCGCTCTGCGGGTGGGCGGGCTGCGCTCCAGCCGTGGGCGCGCCCGAGGCGGCTGTGACGCCCCGCCCGAGTGCAACGGAGATGGCGGATGATACCCAGATCGCTGCCACCCGGACCCTCCCGCCGCCAAGCCCGACCCTCGCACCGCCGGTCTCTCCAGGCCCCACCGGCGCGGTCGAGATGTGCGCCCCGCTGGCGGGTTACGATTTCGAGGCGCTGGTTGGGGCGGTCAGCAACCCTTTCAACCCGCCTGCCCCTGGCAGCGACGACCCACATCACGGGGTGGATTTTGCGATCGTGCAGTCCGGCGTGGCGCAGGCGGGCGGACAGGTGCAGAACGTGCTGGCGGGACGGGTGGCGTTGGTGTTGGACGACCGGTTTCCCTATGGCAATGCGGCGCTGGTCGAGACGCCGCTGGAGGGCCTGCCGGATGAGTGGGCCGCAGGGTATGTCCCGGCGGCGCCGGCGAAGCCGTCTGCGCTGACCTGTCCTGAGGTGGAGGAACAGATCTTCACCCCAGGCGACGAACGTTCGCTCTACCTGTTGTACGCTCACCTGCAGGAACCGCCCGGTCTGGAGGCGGGCCAGCAGATCGCCTGTGGGGCGCCGGTCGGTTTGGTTGGGCAGAGCGGCAACGCGATGAACCCGCATCTGCACCTGGAGGCCCGCATCGGGCCGGCCGGGGCGCGCTTTACCGGCATGGCGCACTATACCAACAGCGCCAGCCCCTCGGAGATGCACCAGTACTGCCTGTGGCGGGTGAGCGGGGTGTTCCAGTTGGTCGACCCGCTGGCGCTGCTAAAGAACCTGCCCTGAAGCCGTATCCCGCCGCCTGAGGCAGTATAATCGGGGCTATTGTGGCAGCCCAAGACGTACAGACAGAGGCGCTGAGTCGAAAGCGCGTGATCGCAGATGTGATGCTGCTGTTAGTGGCAGTGGTCTGGGGGTTCGCCTTCGTCGTCCAGCGCCTTGCCGCGGCTGAGGTCGGGTTATTTACCTTCAACGGCGTGCGCTTCCTGTTAGGAGCGCTGGCGCTGACCCCGCTGCTGTTGCTCAAGCGTCGAGTCGGGGGGGCCGGGCCCGTGAGGACGGCGGAGCCCAAAGAGCGCGCCAGGACCCGCCTGGGGCTGCTGGCGGCGGGGGTTCTGCTCATGCTTGGGGCCGCGTTCCAACAGGCGGGCTTGAAGTTCACCAGCGCCGGCAACGCGGGGTTTATCACCGGGTTATACGTGGTGCTCATCCCGGTTTTTCTCGCGATCGGCTGGCGGCGCGCCCCAAAGGGGATCACCTGGCTGGCGGCGGCGCTGGCAGCCACGGGTCTTTTCCTGCTCAGCACCGGCGGGCGGATGCAGATCAACCGCGGCGACCTGCTGGAGTTGATCGGTGCGGTGTTCTGGGCGCTGCACGTGATCTTGATCGGCTGGATGGTGGAGCGCATGGAGGTTTTGAAGTTCGCAGCCGGTCAGTACCTGGTGTGCGGGCTGATCTCGCTTGCGCTCGGTCTGCTGATCGAAAGCCAGGATCTGAGCGTCCTGCTCGACAACTGGCGGCTGGTCGCGTACACCGGGCTGATCTCGGTCGGGTTAGGATACACGCTGCAGGCGGCAGGGCAGCGATATGCGCCGCCCGCCGACGCGGCGATCATCCTCAGCATGGAGGCGGTCTTCGCCGCGTTTTCGGGTTGGATCTTCATCCAGGAACGCCTGGGCCCGGTTCAGATCGCCGGCAGCGGAATCATGCTGCTCGGAATGCTGCTGGCCCAGTCGGACGTGATCATTGGAAACAGAAATGGGCGGCCCGCGGAGCGCTGAACGCCGCGTCCCTGCGTCGCCCACCCCTCGGGCGGCGCTCCGTAAGATTCGAGCTGCGATACTGATCCTGTTAGCGGCCTGCAACTACCCCGGCGTCAGCCCTGCGCCGGGAAGCCTGTCGGTGCGCGAGGTGCGCCAGACGCTGGCCGCCATCACCAGCCTGCCCCCCGGCGCCGGTT